>JAJRYW010000612.1 GCA_024275555.1 Calditrichota bacterium
CGTTTCGGCAGCTCAACGATCTTGGTGGGGTACACGCTGGTGTATGCCTATCCATAATGTGCTGAAGCAATGATACCGCGCGAGTAGAAAAAATTTATTTTTTTGCGTCCTTTGGCAGGTTGGATCGTCTGTATAGTATTAACGGTGAATATCGTCATCATTTAAAATAGGACCGATAGTGAAAACACTTCCTGCAAACACATCCCCGGCAGAACAACATTAAACGACTTCCCCGGAAAAGGTCTGGCGCCAATTCTCCGAAGGATTGAGAATTTTTGTCGTCCAACGCATCCAGGACCCTATGGCGGTCGACGACATTCTCCAGGATGTTTACCTTAAAATTCATCACAACATTGCCAACCTGCGCGATCGCACCCGGCTTTCTTCCTACGTCTTCCGGATTGCCCGGAATGCCATCCACGATCATTATCGTTCTTCTTCCAGAACGACGCAGTTGGAAGTCGAGCCGGTCGGAGAAACTTCGGAAGAGCGGTTTACCCCACACAGCCAGGTAGCCCTGGGCCTGCGAATCATGATTTTAACCCTGCCCCCCAAGTACACCGAGGCGCTGCTGCTCAGCGAAATTGAAGGCTATACCCAGGCGGAAGTGGCCCGGGCGCTGAACCTCTCCCTCTCCGGGGCCAAGTCGCGGGTTCAACGCGGCCGCAAGCTGTTAAAGCAGGCCCTGCTGGATTGCTGCCGCTTCGAGTTTGACCGCCGGGGAACCATCATCGATTATCACCCCCACCAATGCAACGCTTCGGCCCCCGGAACTGAGGAGGCCGATAGCGGCAACTGTTAAAGTTTCCGGCCGGCCCCGTCGATCACCCACCTGACCCCGGCCGCCGCACCTGGGCATCGCGGCCGAAAAACAAGGATGTATTTGATGAACTCAGGGAGGAGTCCCATGCGCATTCAAGAAGAACAATATGAACGGGTGATTCTGCTCTCCCCGGAAGGTATATTCGACGCGGCCGGGGGCGAGGCGCTCCGGCAACGCCTGCAATCGCTGATGGAGAGTCGCTTTGATCAGTTTGTGCTCGACCTCAGCGGGGTGGAGCAACTGCTCCCAGAGGGCCTGGAAACGCTGCGCCGCATCAAACAGCTTACCGATGAACATCAGGCGGCCATCGCGGTGTACGAAGCGCGGGCGCAACAGCGGGAAACCCTGGCGCCGGTTTGCCAAAGCTACGGCTGGCCGTTGGCAGATACCCTGCAAGCGGCTATCCGGGAAGTCTGTTAAACCATTTCATCCCGGTGAATACGGGCCTGCCCGAAATGCACCGGGCCGTTGCCGCGGCAGTCATCTGAAAAAAATCTTACCTGGGCGTGCTTTCGGCCATAAATTGGGCGATATTTGTCAGGGTATCATTTAGCAACGAGGCGATCATGCAAAATCTATTAGTAACCGGCGGATGCGGATTTATCGGCAGTAATTTTATCCACTACCTGTTCCGGCAGAGCGACTTTACCGGCCGGATCATCAACCTGGATGCACTTACTTACGCGGGAAATCCCGAAAATCTAACCGGAATTGCCGAGGCGTATCCGGAACGCTATGTATTTGTAAAAGCGGATATTTGCGACGCCGAGGCCCTGGCAGAGATATTCGACCGCTACCAGGTCGATGCGGTCTGCCACTTTGCCGCCGAGTCTCATGTGGACCGTTCCATTGTCAGTCCGGATGCTTTTGTGCAGACCAATGTTGTGGGCACTTTCAATTTATTGCAGGCCGCCCGGGAACGGCTGGATCGGATCCGGCTTTTTCATCACGTCAGCACCGATGAGGTATTTGGCAGTTTGGGCAAAGAGGGCCTCTTTACGGAGGAAACCTGCTATCAGCCCAACAGCCCCTATTCTGCCTCCAAAGCCGCCTCAGACCACCTGGTGAGGGCCTATCATCATACTTACGGCCTGCCGGTAACCATCTCCAATTGTTCGAATAACTACGGCCCCTATCAATTCCCGGAGAAACTCATCCCGCTGATGATCCTGAACGCCAGCGAAGGAAAACCGCTCCCGGTTTACGGCGACGGCAGCAACGTGCGGGACTGGCTCTACGTGGAAGATCACTGCCAGGCCATCTGGCAGATTATGACCCGCGGCAGACGCGGCGAGACCTACAATGTCGGCGGAGACACCGAACTGCCCAATTTAACCGTGGTCGAAACCATCTGCGATAAACTGGATGAGTTGACGCCGGGCGCTGCGCCCCGCCGGGAGTTGATCACCTTTGTCAAAGACCGCCCCGGGCACGATTGGCGCTATGCGATTGACTTCAGCAAACTGCGCCGGGAACTGGGATGGACGCCTTCCGAATCCTTCCAAAGCGGGATCGAGAAAACCATCCGCTGGTACCTTGAGCATCGCGAGTGGGTGGAGCGAGTACGCAGCGGCGAATATCAGAAATGGATTCGCGAGCACTACGGATGACCGCTTCACCCGGTTCCGGTATCCCCTCTCTAAAAGTGGATTAAGAACCTGCGGCAACCTGCCGAAAATCAAGGTCTGACAACTTGATGAATTTGGGCGACAAAACCGGAAGCATGAACGCAGGTATCGATGGTGATTAAACAGGCAGGTTCAAACTCTTTCCATACTCACCCATTTTTTTTCTCCCATCATAAGCAGTTAAGTTCAGCAGCGGGCAGCAAAAACATGATCAGCCTGGACCGGCAAGGCGTGCATATCTGGAACCCCCTTCTGCATGAGATGCTCAGCCAACGCTCCTTCCACCCGGGCCGGGAATCCGGCCCCCGGCCCATTGGCGACGATCCATCCGAGCACCCCTGGAAAATTGCCGGCAACCCGGCTTTTACGCTGATGTTGGACGGGCACTTTTACCTGGAAGACGCCCTGACCCTGGACCCGGAAATCAATTTGCAGCGGCTCTTGCAGAAAATCAGCGCGGGCTCTATAGAAAACGGCCTGCACAGCATTCGCGGCGGCTTGTTTAACCTGGTAATCCTGGATAATGAGCATCAGAAAATGGTGGTGTGCGGCGATCCCAGCGGGGCGTTGCCGCTCTATTATTTCGAAGACCCTACCGGCTTTCACATCAGCGCTGCGCCGGGCGGTTTTGGGGAAAACTTAGCCGTGTCCGAGATGGCCGTGGTGGAATTTCTGAAATACGGCTATCTCCCTTTCTCCCATTCTCTGTTCGAAAACGTGCACCGTCTCTTACCCGGACAAATCATTTCCGTCTCGCTGAGTGATCACACCGTAGAGCGCTCCGCTCCCTCTGTGTTTGAGTTTAAACCGCTGAATCACCGCATGACCGATATACGAAAAGCCTCCGAGCGGCTGCACCTGGCCCTGAAACAGTATTTTGCCCGCTTTACTCCGGAGGTCTATCTACTGGAGGGAGCATCTCCGGAAACCGCTTTACTGCGGTTATGGCTGGAACGCAAAGCCATCCCGGTGCAGGCTCCGACCCGGCAGATATCCCCGAATGACCCCGCCCGTTCTTTCCGGCAGAGAACCCGGCGCCGCCTACTGATCTCCCGGTAATACACGCCCTCTTTTTTCTTTGACGATGTTCAGCCGCAGGGAAAATTTATCAGCGAGTTTCCGGGAAATGCGCTGTTGGGAGGCGCCTTTTTCGGAGACATTGCTCAACGCCCGTTTGCCGAACGGATTGCCTACCTATGGAAAGAGCTAAACTGGAACCGGGCCATCCGGGACATCCCTTTTTACCAGGACTACCTTTATCAACTGCCCGGGGCGTTGCCCGACAATCAGCTTACCGGCCTCCTGCACCCGGACCATGAGGTCTGGCTGCTCAATGAGGCCCGGGGAGTACTGGAAATTAACCGGGACGCCGGGCACGTCCACGAAGATTTTTTAGAGTCGCTTAAATTTTATACCATGGGACGCAGTCTGCTCAATTTCAGAGCAGTGCTCTGCAGCGATCACCACTTATGCACCATGCCTTTTCTGGATTATGAAGTGCACCAGGCCTGCCTGGATACCGATAAAAAGCTGCGGGTCGATCATCATTTACTTTCGTTTTACCTGGAATCCTATTTTGCCAGGAAAAACCTGCCGGCTGTGGTGAGTCATTCACTTTCAAATTCCCTTTTACAGCGGATAAGAAAGGCGCTCTCTTCAGAGCAGGCGTATCTCCGGCGGCATTCTGCTGTTCCGGGTTCCGTTCCGGATCAACTATCCAAAACGCCGGTGGAAACACTGGTGGAACAACTCCCATCCCGGCTTGCCCGGGTAATCGGCGAATCATTACTGGAACAGGCGCAGCACAGGAAGCTTCCCTACCTGCTTAAGCAGCGTTTATCCAGCCTGGCGGACCACTTTAGTTTTTGATTCCCCGTTGGCAAAGCCCCAAATTTATGACTATCTTTTCCCGTTTTTAATTGACTTACTTCGAGTGAATAAGGAGGGTTTATGAAAATAATTGTCGCCGGAACCGGGTACGTGGGACTGGTTCAAGCAGCGGTATGTTCCGAGTATGGCCATCAGGTTTATGCTTATGACATTGATGAGAAAAAAATTGCCGCCTATTCTTCCGGGGAGGCCGAACAAATTGAGCATTACGTCAACGAGCCGGGGTTATCCCACCTGATTAAAGAAATGTTAGGCAAATACCTTTTCTTTACCAGCGAATTGCCGCCGATTGTGGAAGGCGTTGATGTTATTTTTCTGTGCCTGCCCACACCTCCCCACCCCGACGGCTCCTCGAACCTGACTTTCTACGACGCAGCGGTGGAACAATTTGCGCAGCTGCTGGCAGATCGCAAAGACAAGCGGCGTGTGGTGCTGGTAAATAAGAGCACCGTTCCCATTGGCACCGCCCGCCATTTGGAATCGATTCTGAAGGATTACCAGGTGGAAAATGTCGGCGTTGCCTCGAACCCGGAATTCCTGGCCGAAGGCACCGCCATTTCCCAGGCGCGCAAGCCGGACCGGGTCGTGGTGGGCTGCGACCGCGACGAGGACTTTAAGATTCTCCGCCGGGTGTATTCTCAATTTGTCAACCATGTGCGGATCAAGTACATCGAAACCACGCCGGAGACCGCCGAGGCCATCAAATACGTGGCCAACACTATGCTGCTGACTTATATCTCTTTCTGGAACGGGGTCGGGGCGCGGCTGGGAGAAAAAATCCCCAATGTTAAAATTGAGGATTTGCGGCGCGGGGTGACCGCCGATGACCGCATCAGCACCTGGGGCTCCTACGTCAGCAACGGCGCCGGGGGAAGCTGTTTCGGCAAAGATATCCGTTCCCTGATCTACCAGTTGCGCCGGGTGGATGTAAACACCAAGATGCTGGAATCCTCCTACGAGGTGAATGAATTTCAAAAAGAATATCTCATCGAACGTGCCGTTCATGAAGCGGGCTTCCGCTTTAACAACAAGACCGTTGCTTTGCTTGGCCTGGCCTTTAAAAAACAGACCAACGATATGCGCGACGCCTCTTCCATCCGGGTGGTCGAAAGTCTGCTGGGCAAAGGGGTGAGCTGCATTAAAGCCTACGACCCGCTTGCCAACGAGGAAGCCCAAAAAGTGTTTAACGCCAACCAAAATATCCTCTTCGAAAAGATTAAATATTTTGATTCCGCACAAGAGGCTATTCAGGGCAGCGACGCCTTGTTTATTTCTACCGACTGGGAAGAGTTCCGGGGGCTGTCCGGCACCATTGAGCGCACCGTACAACCGCCCTATTTAATTATCGACGGCCGGCGGATGATTCCCGACTACGAAGACCTGACCGCGGCCGGCTACACTTATATGGCCGTGGGTTCTCCGGTTCTTAAACCCGGAAAAAAATGAGCGACGCCATGAATTTGACGGTTTTAGATACAGCCATTAAGGATGTAAAGATCATTCAGCCGCGGGTGTTTTCCGACGCGCGCGGTTTCTTTCTGGAAACGTTTCATTCTCAAAAATACAGCCGGGCCGGCATCCGCAAGCCATTTGTGCAAGACAACCATTCCCATTCGGGCCAGGGAGTTTTGCGGGGGCTGCACTATCAATTAAAGCAGCCGCAAGCAAAGCTGCTCTATGTAGTCCGGGGAGCCATTTTTGATGTAGCGGTGGATATCCGGCGCGGCTCGCCGACCTTTGGCCAGTGGGTGGGGGTGGAATTATCCTCGGAAAATAAGCGCCAGCTTTATGTGCCGGAAGGATTTGCCCACGGGTTCCAGGTTCTCAGCAAGGAGGCCGATGTGATCTACAAATGCACCGACCTCTATGCTCCCGGCGATGAATACGGCATTCTCTGGAATGATCCGGATATCGGTATTGAATGGCCGTTTCCAGGCAAGGCGCTGCTGTCGGATAAAGATCGCGACTACCCGCCGCTGCGGGAAGCGCCCCCGGAACACCTGCCGCGCTACCGGGAGCGCTAAACCGGCTTTATCGTGATGTGGAAGGATTACTCCCGGTAGCTCCGGGGTTGCAGCAACATGCTGGCAAAGGTAACCACCGATCCGGTGTCCGGCTGGCGGTTCTGGTCGTAGCACAACAAACGGGACTGACCGGCGTCAAACATTCTTAAAAACGCGTACAGCGCAGCACATGCGTCAACCTTCCGGGGGAGTAAATCGGAGCGCATAGTTTCCCAATAAACCGCTTCATCCCAACGGGAGAGCGCCTCGAAAAAACGATGATCCGCCTCCCGGATCGAGGCGGCCTTCAGGTCATCAATCGCCTCTTCATCTCCGAACTTGGGTCCCATGTGAGCCAAATCTACGCTCAACAGCAAGGCAACTTCCCGCTCTTCTTCCCGGATGGTTTCCTTCAGGCTGTCGATGAGTTCATCAATACGCCCCATGCGGCCGAGTTTGCTGTCTTTGCGGAGATGCAACTCCAACGAACCGCATAACACCGGCACAATGGTAAATGGGTAATCCAGCGCATGTTGCAGAAAAGGAATTTGGAATTCGATGGAATGCTCGGTGCGATGCACCCACTCCTGTTCAAACAGCGCTTCCGGCGCGCGGGCTTGCCAACGGTTCAGAAAGTCCTGGTCGGCGCCAACCGTCCCGAGCGGCGTCTCAAAATCTTTACGGGTAGCATTGAAAAATTTTTCTCCGCCATAATGCGCCACCCCCAGAACAATCACCACCTCGGGGCGATAATTTTCCGCCAAATGACGAAAAGCATGCGTGTAACAAGCGCCGCCGACGCGCAGGTCGATGTGGGGAACAAGATAGGAGGGGCACAGAACTTGCGAACCGTTGCTCTTCTGGCTGAGAAGCTGCGGCAGACCCGCACCGGCAGGCGCCAGGTAGAAGCTTTCCAGTTGCTTGCGCAGCGCCTGGGGATCATCCTCATAGGCCGTTCCGGCGTGCCAGGCGGGGCGCACCGGGGCGTTTATATACTCCGCTAGCGTGCGCTTTTGGTGCTCATAAAAAGCAGGCGTATTCAAAAAATAATTTTCATCGAGAATTTGCACCAGCTTTTCCAGATGCCCCTCGGGCAGCAGCACCCCGTCAAACCGTTCTGCAAATTTAAGCTTGATATCGGTAAGCGTATGTTGGCCGTCAAAATGCGAAACCAGGAAAAATTCCGCCGGGGACATGATTAACGGCCCGGGGGACTCGAGCGGATCACGGATCAGGAAAAATACTTTATCTTCTTGTTCGATCGGAAACGCTTCTACATAACGCAGTTCCGGACGCAGATTATTTGTACTCATTTCCATTACCTACGAATCCAGTTTATCCAGGGCCGTTTCCAGGTTGTGCATAATTTCCGGCGCCTCATCCAGGCGGCAGGTTCCCACGGAAAGGCGATACCAGGTGGAGTCTTCCGAGGCGCCGAAGTGAGCAAACGGCACCAGGCCGACTTTGGCTTCGTCTAGGATATAGCGATGCACCTCGGCGTTGCTGTTCAGTTTTTTGCCGCCGGGCGCCGTTCGTCCCCGGAGATCCAGTTGCACGGTCAGGTAGATGGCCGCCTGCGGCTCAATGGCGTCTACGCGATGTCCTTTCTCTTTCAAGGCCATAAATCCCTGGTAGAACCCTTCCAGGCGTTTCTGTATATCACTGCGGAATTGGATGAGGTAGCGTTCCACGGCAGCGGTATTTTTCAAATAATTACCGGAAGCGAGTTGTTCCGCCCGGGGGGCCCAGGCGCCCATATGCGCAATAATGGTGCGCATCTTGCCCAGTACATCCGCAGGGGCAAACCCCCAGCCGACCCGCACGCCGGTGCCGGCAAAGGCCTTCGACATTCCATCGATAAAAATGGTATAATCCTTCATCTCCGGGCGAACACTAACCGGGTTGTAGTGACGGGTCTCCCCAAAGGTGAGCAACCAGTAAATCTGATCAAAAACAACATAGAGCGGTTTGCGATGGGGGCCCCGGGAACGGTTTTCTTCCAGCACCAGATCGCAAATCTCTTCCAATCCTTCTTTACCGAACACGGTGCCGGTGGGATTCTGCGGAGAGCACAAGGCCAGCAATGCCGCGTCTTGAAGGTGAGGTTTCAAATCTTCCGGCGTGGGCATAAAGTAATTCTCCGGCCGGGTTTCGACCATCACTGCTTTCCCCGAGGACAGGTGGGTGTAGAAATCATTGTTCCAGGAGGGCGCCGGAAAAATCACTTTATCCCCCGGGTCCACCAGGGCGCGATAGGCGCTGTAAATCAGCGGCCGGGCTCCGCAGGAAATCAAAATTTGTTCCGGGGGATAGTCCAACTGGCCATACTGCTTTATGAAGTTCGACACCGCCTCGCGAAGGTTGGGAAGGCCGACTGCTCCCGGGTAGTTGGTTTGTCCCGCCCGGTAAGCGGCGACAATCTCATCTTCCAATTCCCTGGGAATGGGAAACACCTGGGGATTAAAATCTCCGATGGTAAGATTGTAAACTTTTTCTCCCCGTTGAATCATCTCGTTAATCTCCGCCGCCAACAGAATAATCGGAGAAGTTTGTAAACCGTCCGCCATTTTTGAGAATTTCATAACACCCTCGATGTTGTTTTAATTCGCTATTAGAGCCCCGTTAGAAGCGATAAATGTAAAGAAAGAATTATCGGTATAAAATAGCTTCTTTATAATTTGTCTTTCATCTTTCCGTCCGACACCTTGCCGGATGGATTGCCGCAGCAATTTAGAAAATATGCCTTTTCCCGGAATTCATGTTTGATATTCCACTTTAATTGAATAAATTCGTTCTTAATATCCAACCAGTACAAATTTCGGAAGGCTCTTTTGGATACTGTTTTTAATTTTGCAAAACTGGAGCTGGCGGCGCTGCTTCTGACGCTGCTGGCAGTCGTCTTGTATCAAATGCTCACCGGCCGCATCAACACCCGGGGCATGTTGAACGATAAAGCAACCGGTAAACTAAGCCCGGGGCGGGTGCAACTGCTCTTCTTCACCATGTTCGGGGGGCTGTATTTCCTGTTTAAAGTCATCGACAACCCGGCTCAATTCCCGGAGATCCCCCCGGAAATGCTCTACCTGTTAGGGGGTTCCAATGCGGCCTACCTGGGCGGCAAACTAATGGCATTCTGGAATAAAATCAATCAACCTAAACCGGAGTAATGGAAGACCATCATTACCAGGAGGATATGATATATGGAGACTGTGAGTATTTTTATAGCCTGGGTTACAGCCCTAATCATTGGATTTTTAGGGGGCGCAATCGTCTACCTGATCATTGTCGGGCGAATAAACCTGGAACGGCTGATCAGCGAGAAAGACGGCAGCGCCAGCCTGTCGCGTTTTCAATTCCTGATCTTCACTTTTGTGGTGGCCATGAGCCTGTTTTTGATGGTGCTCTCTAATGGCAGTTTTCCGGAGATATCTCCGGAGATTCTGGGGTTGCTGGGCATCAGCGGCGGGTCGTACGTAATTTCCAAAGGGATTCAGAAGAGCGGCGAATCGGCGCCCGGGGCCCCGGCAGCTCGCGGAGGGGGAAGAAGAGGCGGCGGGCCGCAGCAAGGCGCCTAAAGCGGGATTATCTTTGTCAAGCCCACTCAACAGCGGAGAATACTCATCACAGGGCTGCCGGCAGGTTACTCTGTGATGTGCGGCGCCGTGATAAAAGATCAATCCAGGACCCGCACCAGGTGGTAGTTTTTACGCCCTTTCCGGAATACCAGGAATTGTCCTTCGATGCTATCGGACAGGGTCACCCGGGAGGCCGGGTCGTCGATTCTGTGATTGGTTAAATAGACGCCTCCTCCCTGGATCAAGCGGCGTGTTTCTCCTTTTCCTTTGGCCACGCCGGCTTCCACCAGGAGGTCCACAACAGCAATCCCCTCCCCTTCCAGGCGGGATTTTTCCACTTCGCTCGAGGGCACATCCCGGAAGATATCACCGACTTCCCGGGCGCTGAGCCCCTCGATTTCTCCCCCGAATAGAACTTTAGAGGCCTGTTCGGCGCGCTGCAAGGCGGTATCGCCGTGCACCATTCGGGTAATTTCCCGGGCCAGGCTTCGTTGCGCCTCGCGCTGTTCCGGGCGCTCCTGAACCCGGGCGGCCAATTCGTTAATTTGCTCGCGAGTCAACCAGGTGAAGTATTTCAAAAAGCGGATCACATCCGCGTCATCGGTATTTAGCCAATATTGATAAAATCGAAAAGGCGAGGTCAATTCAGCGTCCAGCCAAACCGCCCCGGCTTCGGTCTTGCCAAACTTTACCCCGGTTGCAGTGGTCACCAGGGGTGAGACCAGCCCGTGCACTTTTGCCGAACGAAGCCTGCGAATCAAATCCGCACCGGAAACAATGTTGCCCCATTGATCGCTGCCGCCCATTTGCAGCCGGCAATGGTAACGGTCGTAGAGCACCAGGAAGTCGTACGATTGCAGCAGCGTGTAGCTGAATTCGGTAAAAGAAATCCCATCTTCCGACTCGATCCGCCGCTTGACCGACTCCCTGGCCAACATATTGTTTACCGTAAAATATTTCCCGACATCGCGCAGAAAATCGATAAAACTGATCGTTCCTAACCACTCATAATTATTCACCATAATTGCGGACATGGGAGAATCCCCAAAATCCAGGAAACGGCTTAACTGTTCTTTGATGCCTTCCAGGTTTTTTTGCACGATTTCTTTGGTCAGCAACTGGCGTTCTTTGGTTTTGCCGCTGGGGTCTCCGATCAGGCCGGTGCCGCCGCCAACCAGGGCAATCGGCTTGTGTCCGAAGCGCTGCAACCGGGCCAGGTTCATGATCTGGAGCAGACTTCCCACATGCAGGCTGGCTGCGGTCGGGTCGAAGCCGATATACCCGGTAACCTTCTCCTTCTCCAGCATTTCTTCGATTCCCTCCGTCGCATCATACAGAATCTCACGCCATCTAAATTCGTCGATTAAATTCATACTGCCGCAGCTCCTATTTAATTTTAAATTGTTTTTCCAAACGCTTCATTTCCCGATGCTGCTCGCGTTGAGCGATATCGGCGCGCTTATCGTATTTCCGTTTTCCGCTGGCCAGTCCCAACTCTACTTTGGCGCGTCCATTCTTGAAATAGACTTTGAGCGGAATCAGGGTAATTCCCTTCTCCTGGATCTGGCGATTGAGGCGCTTAATTTCATTTCGATGCAGCAGGAGTTTACGCTTTGCCTCGGGATCGTGGGTTACATAGCCCTGGTTTTCGTAGGTAGAAATATGCATGCCGATCAGCCAGACCTCATTCTTGATGATCCGGGCATAGGCGTCCTGCAAGTTGCATCTTCCGGCCCGCAGCGATTTCACTTCAGTGCCTTTCAGCACAATGCCCGCCTCAATCGTCTCGTTGATGTGATAATCGTAGCGCGCTTTTTTGTTGCTGGTGACAAGCTTAATATTATCAGACATTGTTCCTCTCCGGAAATTCAAAAACTTAGAGAATTCGGATGCGCTATTCAAGCAAAACTTTTGCTTGCCGGGGATCTGCCGGGCGGCCAGGGACACCCGGCGGTTCGGCTCCGGCGGCAGGTATTGCAGAAGGGCCCGGAATGCTTTTGGCCGGCCTCCCGGGGATTGTGTTAGCCCGGCCAAACGGCGAACCGACCCCGGCCTTCCGGATTTATCCGGCTCACCCGCAGCCGGTTCCGGAAATCCGGGTGATTACAATCATTTGTTTTAGTTTTTGCGAAACAGCCCGTTAATAAGACTTAACTATATCAAAGGGATTTGAAAGGATTATCATGGAAATAAATGGTTCTGACAAGCATATTCTGATCGTCGATGACGAGAATATTGTCCGCAAGATGGTGCAAAAGATTCTGCAAAAAAAGGGCTTTACCATCCACGAGGCCCATAATGGCAGCCAGGCCATCGAGCAAGCCATGCGCTACAAGCTGGACCTGATCATCCTGGACATAATGATGCCGGTGATGGACGGCTTCCAGAGCCTGAAGATACTCCGCAACATTTCCAAGACAAAAGATGTTCCGGTCATCATTCTTACCGCCCACGCCAATGTGCGCACCTTTACCAGGGCCGTCCGGCTCGGCGCAACCGATTTTTTAGCCAAGCCGTTCAGTCAACACGACTTATTACGGAAAATCCAGTTTATTTTGGCGGACGTAGAAGAAAAACGTAAAGATATGGAGGAGCTTCTGGCCGCCCAAGCCGCCCGGGAAGGCGATCCGGAATGGCAGCGCACCCGCCGTCACTTCATAGTCGGTTTCGAAAACCTGTTCCCCAGGATGATCTCCTTAGTCCTGCGAAATGATTTGGAGGAACTCCGCAACCTGCTATCCGGCTTCATAGAGAAAACCCGGTTCTACAATTTGGAAAAAGCAACCCGAATTACCACGCACATGCTGCAGGGATTGAAAGAACACAAATCCGAGGAATTGGTAGGGTTATTAGAAGGATTGTACGAATTATTCTCCGGGTTAATTAAAGAACATGAGCAGCAAGACTCCCCGGAAGACGCCGAGCCCCCCGAGGAACTGGAATCAACAACTAATTCAATCGAAAATAAAACGGCTCAATAATCTTGTATTTAACCGGTTGTCCTTTAAAGGTACCCGGGACATAGCGGAATTTTTTAACTGCCCGGACTGCTGCCCGGGTAAAAAATTCGCCGTCGCTGCGCAGCACTTCAAAACTTTCCACTTGCCCCTCCAGCCCGACAATCACCTGGAGCAGTACTTTTCCCTCGAACTTGGTTTTCAGGTAAATAGGGGGATACTCGGGCTTGACCCGCTTAAAGTACTTTCGTCGTCCCCCATCCAGCAGCGCTTCGATAATCGGCTCATCCGGAACGGTAAACACTTCTGCCGGTTTTTCTGCCGGTTTTTCCACCACCACCTCCCGATAGACTACCAGGGTTTCCGGCTGCACCACCGCCGGCGGAGGGGCCGGGGTTTGTTCGGGAATACTGGTCAGCACGGCGCCGCCCTCATTATCCGCCGAGGCCAGCAACGCCTCCGACTGGCCGGTTTCCGGTTGAATATTGGGACGTTTCCGTTCGGTGGATGTCAACGCCGTCTTCGGCTGAGATGTATTGTCGGGTTTGCTTTGCGGCGGGGTGGTAGATTGCTGCGCCGCCGGGCCTGCGGCGATTGTCTCCGGCGGAGACGACGGAGACTGCTGCTGAACCACCGGCTGAATAAGCGGCTGCGCAGGCTCCTTTACCCGGGCCTGTAAAGTTGTTTCCCCGCGAAAAACCGGCAAAAAGATGATCTTGCCTTTGCTGCGATTATCTTCCTGGTCGATCAACATAGCGGTAATTTCGCTGGATTGAGTGGTATTCCAGAGATTGTTTTGTGCATAAATATCGTTGCTGGAATGATTGTATATATTGCTCTCAAAATTATTCAGAATAAAATTTTCTCCAAACGATTGATTCTCCCCGGGATTCGCATGCCCCAAATCCGGCGCAGACCGATCAAAGATAATGACCCCATTCAAATTCTGGGTGATGATGGAATTCTCAACCACCGGATTGGAGCCTAACTCACAGACCAAACCGGCAAAGTCGTTGCCAATCAGGGTGTTATTTTGGATTCGGGCATTGGAGCGCACTTCACAACTGATCCCGGCGTACTGATTATAGCGGATTTCGCAACTGATGATCTCCGGAGAACTGCCGTAACAGGTAATTCCTTTATAAGCATACTCGATCACACAATTTTTCAGGAGCGACTTATCTTTGAGGTTTTTGATGACGATTCCGTACCAATCGTACATACGGGGTTCCTCGGCCGCAGAGGTAAAGATAATTTTACCCTCGCCCGGCAATCCATCGGCGATGAGTGTTCCTAAAACAATAAACTCAATATGCTCCCGGTCTTTTCCGGATTTGGAGCGATCCTGGTTCGCTTCAAATTTGATCCGGGTTCCCGGGGCAATGTACAGGGTTGCCCCGCGGGCTACGGTTATATCGCTGCGCACCAGAATTTCTCCGGACCACTGCACTTCACCGGTGATTCGATCCGGTGCGATTTGCTGGGCAAACAGGATAGAGCATAAACTCAACCATACTAATACAATGATTTGTTTCATAACGCCGCCACCATACATTTTGGGGGTTTCCTCTCCGGGCAAAAGCATCCTTTCTTTCCATTGAATCCTTGCAAAAGTTGCACCATCAATCGACAGATGCCCTGATAACAGCAGAAATGGCATTGACCATAAACTCTTCGATACAGAGTACTATATTTACTGCCGGTAAGATATGCGAGAAATCACCGAAAAGTGTATCAAAATTTAACAGAAATGGAGCGGCCCGGGTAGCCGTACGAAAAAAAGGAGGCCGCGAGGGCCTCCTTGAAAAGATTCGGATAGTGGCCAGAATTATCCAAGCGGCCCGGCCTTTTTAATCGCATCGGAGGCGTCGGTAAATTTTTCAAAGTTTTTCCGGAAACGGGCGGCCAAATCTGCCGCCTGCCGATCGTAAGCTTCTTTATCCGCCCAGGTGTTGCGCGGGTCCAGCACTTCCGAGGGAACATTCGGGCAGGCAGTGGGCGTCAATACATTAAAGACCGGATGCGGCTTGAACTCGGCGCCCTTCAATGTCCCGCTCAGTGCGGCTTTAACCATGGCGCGGGTAAGGCGAATATCCATCCGTTTGCCAATTCCATACGGGCCGCCCGACCAGCCGGTGTTCACCAACCATACGTCGGCGTTGTGCTTGCGCATTTTCTTGCCCAGCATTTCCGCATAGCGCGTGGCCGGCAAAGGCAGAAAAGGAGAGCCAAAGCATTCGCTGAAGGTCGTCTGCGGTTCCGTAACCCCGGCTTCTGTCCCGGCCAGTTTGGAAGTATAACCGGAGAGAAAATGATACATGGCCATTTCCGGGGTCAATTTGGAGATGGGGGGCAACACGCCAAACGCATCGGCGGTCAGGAACATCACATTCTTGGGATGGTCGCCCATGCCGGGCAGCAGCACATTGTCGATGTACTCCAGCGGGTAGGTTGCCCGGGTGTTTTCGGTAATGCTTCCGTCGTCATAATCGATAACCCGCTGATCATTATAGATGACATTCTCGGCAATCGAGCCGAACCGGATGGCCCGGTATATCTGCGGTTCTTTTTCCAAAGACAGGTTAATGGTCTTGGCGTAGCAGCCGCCTTCAAAGTTGAAGACGCCGTCGTCTCCCCAGCCATGTTCATCATCGCCAATCAAGCGGCGATCCGGGTCGGCAGACAGACTGGTTTTTCCGGTGCCGGAGAGGCCGAAGAAGAGTGCGGAGTCGCCGTCGCCGCCCACATTGGCAGAGCAGTGCATCGGGAAGACGCCTTGCTGCGGCAACAAAAAGTTCATGATCGAAAAGAGGGACTTCTTGATCTCGCCGCCGTATTGAGTGCCGATCACCAGCACAATTTTTTTGGCCAGGTTGATTACCACGGCGACTTCCGAATTCACCCCGTCAACTTCCGGGGAAGCGTGGAGCATCGGGGCGTGAAGCACGGTGTAATCAGCCAGATAGCTGTTGGGGTCGTCTTTCTCCCCGGGGCGCACAAATAAGGTGCGGGCAAATAGCGCTCCCCAGGCTAATTCGCTTACCACCCGAACAGCAACCCGGTAGGAAGGATGCTGGCCAACGAACTGATCTTGCACAAACAAATCTTTCTGCTGAAAATAAGAGATGACTTTGCTGAACAGACGATCAAATTTTTCCTCGGAAATCGGCCTATTTACTTTGCCCCAGGCAATCAAATCTTTGCTGGACGGTTCTTCCACGATAAACCGATCATTAGGCGAACGGCCGGTGCGTTCCCCGGTGACAACCATCAACGCGCCGTTCGAAGCCAACTTCCCTTCATCCCGGCGAATTGCATTCTCCACCAACTCCGGTGTAGTAAGGTTCCAATTCAAGGAATGCCAGTTTTTTAACCCCAGTTTTTTTAATTGGTTGCTTAGGTAATCCATTATAACCTCCACAAAGTTGTAATTTTAAAGAATTAAATTTCCTCACAAAAACGAGGAGAGAAAATTAATAAAAATGTCAAAGAATAAATACTTTTTAAAAAAAACAGTGTTCAGAAAACCAATTGAAAAAGACAACGTAGAATATCTCCGGAAAGAGAATAAAGACGACTCTATTGCCGCCGTTTTATTCAACAAGATCAGCTATATTTACGTCAAAGAATTTAGCAAGCTAAGATATTTGTTAATCTCATAAAACCGGATGAACATGGCTTTTTCACCATCGCGTACAATTACCGGTATTTTAAGCATTTTTCTATATTCGACATTTTAAACGAGACCCGACAACTTTTTCAGGTTTGCGGCAGAGATGCATTTTACCGGATCGCAATATTCGCTGCCTTCAAGGGTCATTGTTGATTCCCGTTGCGGTTGGCATTGGATTTGACTAATAACTGATGTTACGCGATTAGTCCCGGTATTCATGTTGATAAGATTTGTGCTACGCGGGTATTCTTGACCGCAACGTTCGCAAAAACAACGCAACGAACGCTGTGAATTCGTGTGCGCATACGTTGCGAACGTCGCGTGTTCATTGCGTTCGTTGCGGTTTCGCAAATAAAGCTCTTTGGTCAGGGAATGCTCATCACCGAAGCACTTTCAGTAATCTCAAGGTAAGGTGCATTGAAGCGAAAAACTATAATAGCGCGTAACATCAGTAATAATTTGAAAATCACGGAACGGCTAATAAGATTTCAACAACCCTTACTATTCACCTAAAAATGGAGGACGAACAATGGTTTCCGGAAACAGAAAGCTGATATCATTGCCCCGGCGGGGCTCCCTGACCTTCTGGCTGATGGCGGCCCTGCTGTTTCTGCTAAGCGGCTGCGCGACCACCGGCCAATTCCCCACGCTGAATTTAACCAACGTGGAACTGAGCGAAGCGAATTATCGCATCGTAGCCGCCAATGTACATGGCGAAGCTTCCGCCGGCTACCTGCTGGGCTTCAGCGGGGCCCTGGGTTCGGAAATGCGCACCCTGGCCCTGTTCCGGGTGTCGGGAAAAGGAATGCTGTACAAGGAAGCTTTAGAGAAATTCTGGCAGAACTTTGAAAAAACACACGGGCCGATTGAAGGACGGAAATTGGCCCTTGTCAACGTCCGCTACGATTCCGATGCAAAAAATATCCTGGGTCTCTATACGGAACCGACCATCTCCATTCGCGCCGATGTGATTGAGTTTATTGACCAGGCAAATGCCAGGTAAAGAACATTGGATTCCCGGAGAAACGAAATGCCGTTATCCGAATAAAACGAAATTGGAATAGGCAATAACGGAGCTACTATGGAGCCGGTCGAACTCCCGATTAACGGTGAATTGGATTTGCATACCTTTCACCCAAAAGAGATTAAATCGTTAGTGCCGGACTACATCCGGGCCTGCCAGGAAGCGGGGATTTACCAGATTCGCATTGTGCACGGCAAAGGGAAAGGCGTGCTTCGGGAGCTTGTTCATTCCGTTCTGGAGGAAAATCCCGAGGTAGTGCGTTTCTGGCAGGAAGGCAGCGCCGGATCCTGGGGGGCCACCCTGGTGCAGTTGCGCCCCCCGGCAGATCCCCGGGAAGGATGACCGCTCACAGTTTCATCACCCATGCGGCAACCCACTGCACCCAC
>JAJRYW010000613.1 GCA_024275555.1 Calditrichota bacterium
AAGCGAGGAGGGCGGAATGGTGCTGATATCGATACCGGCAGCGAAAAGGTCATCCCCGGTAATCTGGTAGATGCCCGCTTGATCCACAATTAAACGAACCCGGCTTTCCGTGTTGCGCGGATTGGAGAACAGCGGCGGCGAATCGGGCGGTGGAGAGAGCTGCCGGCGAACCGCCAAGCCCAATTGAGCTTTGTTGGCAACCAGCTTTTCCAGAATCTTGCTTTCACCGGCAGGCATAGAACTGAGGCGCGGAGGTTGCCCGGGGAATCGCAAGGTAAGCGTAAAAGATTTAAAAAACTTTACCCCGGCAGCCGTGACTTGCAAAGGAAAAATACGCAGGCTGGATATTTTGTAATCCCGGAACAGCCCCAATTCTTCCAGTTCAAAAATTTGCTGAGGATAGGTCCGGGTATAAGCCGTCGGCTTAGGGGAGTCTTTCCTGCGCACCTCCCGAGGCTCTCGTTCTTTTCCCGTCAGCGGCGTATTGGGCTGATCATGAAAATTGAGCGGATACTGGCCGCGGAATAATTGGCTCTCCTTAACGGTGATCCGGGTGCTGATTGGGCCTTCCGGTAATGTCAGCGGAAGCGACAGAACCGGCAGCAACGGTTTTCCATCCCGATAATTAAACGATAAACCCTGGATTTGGAACAATTTGATATTTACCGCAGCGACATCCAAATCCTGCAAAACCGGATCCGGAAAGTTAAAGCGGATCACCAATTCTCGATCTGTCTGGGAAATAATCTGGTAAGTTTGCTTTTCCGGTTGCGACTCTCCGGAACGCCCAAAAGCAATACTGCCTCCTAATAACAGGACGGCTAAAAATATCGGAGTAATTTTAAAGAACAAACGCAACTTCACACCTGGATAATGATCCATTTTCACAATTCACGCCCCTATTGGGGAAGCACAATTTAGTGATTAATATTCAGAATGTCGTATTTTAATTTAACGGGGCTTTTGATGCAGAGCACATCAAAAGCCCCGGGAATATTCTTAGCGGATATAGGCCATCTTTTTGACCTGACGGAATTTACTATTGTCAGCGGTGAAGATGAGGTAGTAGATACCATTCGAAACCACATTGCCGGCGTCGTCCCGGGCGTCCCAACTATAGTTTTCGTACACCCCCGGCTCAAAATACTCGCCGTCAAAAAGCGTGCGAATCTTCTGCCCCAAAACATTATAGATCACCAGGCTGGCTTGGCCGGATTTAGCTATGGAGAATTTCAGCCGGGTGGAGGGGTTAAAGGGATTGGGATAGTTTTGGGACAACGAGAACACTTTCGGCAAAGCCAGCGTGGTCACCGACACGGTTTCAGGATAGTTGTTCACGGTCCCGTCAAAGTCCCGGGAGGAGAGGCGGTAATAGTAGGTGGTCTCCTCTTCCACATCTTCATCAATGTATTCATACTGGGTCGTATTGTTTGTATTTCCCTGCCCTGGAATTATATTCGTATTCAAAGATTGTACAAAAGGTCCTTCTTCGCGGGTGGCGCGATAGATGAAAAAACCTTCGTTATTTACTTCGCTGGCGGTTTCCCAGGTCAAACGCACTTTATTGGATTGCAGGGAAGCCGAAAAAGTAAGCAGCGACACCGGCAACGAGTAGTCGGAGTTTAAGGTGAACGCCCCGGAGCCCAGCACCGAGATATTGCTCACATCGTCGGTGGTGCGGATGGCAAAGTATTTATTGCCCTGGGGGAAAGAAGTCATGTTAATCCGCCAGGTGCCTACCGAGAAAGCCGGTTTTCCGGAAGTTCCCACGGAAGTTGCCGCACTCCACTCCGCCTCGGTATCAATCGGGCCGTTCGCCTCCTCCGTCCAGCGGATATCGTATCCGGTTGGAGAACCGCTGGTTCCGTCATCGCCGGAACTGCTGGGCGTCCAGGTAGCAAAAACATAGTGGCTATCGTCGCTATCGGTGGTAATGTTAAACCCGGTTACGGTTCCCGGTGCATGATCGTCTACAGTAATTACGCCGCTGGAGTCTTTCACACTGGGATTGACGCCCGAGGTAAAGATTAATTGCCCGGTATAAGCGGTTCCGGCGTTCCCCCCGGCAGAAAAGGTAAAAGTGTTATTGATGGCGGGGTTGCTGCTATAGCTGCCATCCAAATTGGCGGTGGCCGTCCAGGTGCCGGACTCATCCGGGCGAAGGTTGCCATAGGCGTCGTAAACCACGGCATAAACGTCGATGCTCTTGTCCGGGCTCGCCTGGGTGGGGCCCTGAAAAGTGCTGTCTACCAAAACATTGGCGCTGTAGTTTCCGTCCGCAGTTTCATCGGCAATCTTGATGCGGACTTCTGCCGTGGCAGCATCATTGACGGTGATCCCGGCCCCGGCCCCGGCTGCGGCGGTGGTATTCACGGCTCCGTCAGTCACGGTAATGGTGGGGGTCTCCGAGGAGTTATAGAGCGTTGCGGCGCCGGCAATCGTCAGCACCCCATTGGAGAAGGTGCGGGCGCCGTCGGCAGGAATTGTCGGAGATGTGCCATCCGGGGAGGCGGAAGCCGTGGTAGACCAGGTCAAATCGTGACTGCCCACATAACCGGTAGCAGTCGAGTTATCCGCTTTCCGCGCGGTAACCGTAATACTAAAGGCGGTTCCGGCCGTCTCGGTTTGGTTATTGCCCGTCTCCACCAGGAAGTGATCCACACCCGAGGAATTAATGGGAATCGCACCGGCGTCTGATGGATCATCCAAATTGCCGCCGGATTCTGTAATGGTAATGGTTGGGTTACTGCCCTCCTGGGTATCGCTATACCAAAACTCGGCCGAGTCTGAGGAGCTTGCAATGGTTACCTGGGTGATTGCACTTCCGCCGGAAGCAGAATCATAAAACGTGCCGGTCGTTTGATCGGTGGTCAGATTGTAGGTTGAATTAAATCCCAGGGTATTGGTGGGATCCTGGTAGTTGTTCTGAATTTTGGCCACCACACGTCCCCGCTGCCCGGCATCCAGCGCCGAAGGCTGGCTAGTAATCTCAATCCGGTAAGAGTCCAGCAAATTGGGAGACGAGGATGATGCGGTCTCATTGGCGGCGTCGTCAACTGCTACGGCCCGATAGAAAGCGTACTTAACCGTAATCGTATAGACAGCAGCGTATGTGGCGTCGGACGGGTCGACATCCGTACCGACGGTGGTCCAACTGGAGCCGTCATTACTTCCTTCGAATCGTACTAAGCTGATGGATGGGTCGGTTGTGGCGGACTCACCGGTAGCCACCAGCGCCACGTCTCCCGAAGAAAAAATGGTTGAATTCACCGGTTGATCCAGGGTCGGCGCTGCCGGGGCAATCTGGTCGCTCACGGTGGCGCCGCTTTCATCAGTCACTTCGTTGCCGGCAATATCATCCAGGGTTCCGCCGGCTAAGTCCCGGTCGTAGGTTACGGTCCATCCATCCGGATCGCGGTCTGCCAGGTTGCCGCTCAGGGTCAAGTCCCAGGTCGCAGTGGGTTCGGCGCCTACCGCTGTTACCGTTGATACCGAAAGACCGGTCGCATCACCGCCGCTGAATTTAAATTTTGTGGAGGCGTCGCCGGTTTGGCTCACCGATTCGTTAAAGACCACCCGGATATTTGTTAACGAGGTTGCCGTGGCCGAACTCATGGTTGGCGGGACAATATCAACCGTAGTAAACGCAGTTGTAGAATTCTGGAATGCAAATCCTCCATCCATTACAGCTAAGCGTACTGATACGGTGGCGCCATCATATGCTGTTGAACCATTATTCGTAGTACCGCTTAATTGTCCACCGGAAATACTCAGGCTGGCAACAGAAAGGCCAACAGAGGTTATCAAATTAGGTTCTGTACCACCTGCATCTGAATATTCTTTCCGAATTGCAGCAAGCACCGATCCCGTCCAATCTGAGCTGGAGGAAGTGATGGTCAGGGTTTCATTAAGCTGAACAACGCTGTCGCCGCTGGCGTCTACAAAATCAAAGGCGCTTCCATCCAGGGGATTTTGGGTAGTAAACGGCTCCAATTCCCCATAAACAGTAAAGCGCTCGGTAGCCCGTACATTGGCCCCGCGAGTAGAGAGCAGAATCTCCGCATCCCGGTCGTCTTTATCAA
>JAJRYW010000614.1 GCA_024275555.1 Calditrichota bacterium
ATGAAAGCGTGGGGCAGGGGAGAGCCCATTTCGGCGGTTTCGGCTCCCTGCGCCATCAGTTAAGTTCCCGGCTGGCGGCAACCGGATTGCTCGGGTTAAACCTGTTTGACGCCGGCAATGATTACGACGTTTCCCTCTCCCTGGGCGGCGGGATGATTTACCTGATCAACAACGAAATAGCCCTGGTGGGGGAACTGAACCTGGAAACCCGGGGAGATTTTACCATGCTCAGCACCGGGGTGGATTATGACCTCCGGGACGGCGGACGGATTCGCGCAATGCTGGGACTTGGGGTTGATAGCGGCGCGCCGGATATGCAGTTGCGGGTGGGATACCTGCGGAACCTGTAGCGCTAACTGCTACGGCTTGCCCAGGGAGCGGATAAAGGCTTCCATTTTCCGGAAATGACTGCCTTTCCAGTAAACTTGGCCGCAGTTCCGGCAGCGGTAAAACTCCCGGTAGTAGCGCCTGGTCTTCGGTTGCAGTTGCTCCAGAACCTGGGTCTTTTCCACCGCTTCGATGACGCCGTTGCAGCGCATACAGCGGTGGAAGGGACATATCTTGTCAAACAGGTCGAAACGCTGCAACACTTCCCGAACCTGCTGCGGGGGATGGTCGGAGCGCACCCAGTAGCCGTGGGAGACGACCCGCTTCTTCAGCAACCCCCGGTCGCGGGTAAGAATGGCCCGCTTCTCTTTCCGGGCGATGTAGACAATCTCCGGGTCATCATAATCGTTGCGATAGCGGGCGTCAAATCCCAGCATCCGCAGGAGCCTGGCTAACTTTCCTAAATGGACATCCAGAACAAATTTGGGTTCCCGCAGCGGCCGGCGCGGCAGTTTGGAGATGGGAGTAATATCAATGCTCTCAAAAACCGGGTAGACGGCTATGCGGTCGCCGTCCTGCAGCAGATAGCCGAATCCCACCGAATTACCGTTGGCTAAGATTAAATCCACTTCCACGTGCGGCACGCCCAGCGCTTCAATGGCGTCTTTTACCGAGGGCGAAACCTCAAAATGATAGGCAATATCCCGCTTGCGCTGCTTTTCAGGGAGGAAATCGTTCAGCTCCTCGTAAAATCGGAACCAGGCGGTTTTTTCCATGACAGGCGCCTCTTTAGGTTGCCGGAACTCCGGGCCGGTTTTCCCCGGTAAGTATAACCTGCTCCTCGATATATTTGTTTGCTCCCGGCGCTATCGGGAGGCGCGCGCCCCCTACTTCAGCATACGGATGCGTGTTTGCGCGTAGCGTACATGATCTTTATGCTGTTTGCCGTCCAAGCGGAGGAATTTTCGATAGGCCTGGATGGCGGCTTTGGCGCGGCCCAACTTATCCAAGGCCATGCCGCGATAATAATTTGCCCAGAGATGATTGGGATCGGCCTGCAAAGCCGCATCAAAGTCGGCCAGCGCTTTGCGCAACTGGCCGCGCTCCTGGTAGGCGCGGCCCCGCTTGAAGCGCGCCCGGGCGTCATCGGGACGCTGCTCCAGGTAGGCGTTCAGGTCGATCAGCGCCTCATCGTAAATTCCTAAATCAACAAAAGCCATACCCCGCAGGTACTGGGCTTCCAGTAAGGTGGAATCGAGAGCCAAAGCGCGATTGAAACTGTCAATCGCCCGGCTGGTTTTGCCGGTTTGATAGTAGCAATTGCCCAGGTTGACATGGGCGGGCGCCCAATCCGGCCTCATTTTGATTACCGCCCGGAAATCTTTTAGCGCCGACCGGTATTTTCCGACGTGCAGATAACAGAGGGCCCGATTTTCCAATATCTCTGCCGTGACACGATCGTGTTTCAAAAGGTAAGTGTAATCCGCGAGAGCTTTTTTGCAGGCGCCCAGGGCGTGGTATGCTTCCGCCCGCAACTGATAAAGCTCCGGCGCCTCCGGGTTTAATTCCAGCGCACGGCTAAAATCGCTGATGGCCGGGCGGTAATCCTCCCGCTGGAAACGCAGCCGGCCACGCAACTCCACCGCCGGGAAATAGAGCGAATCCTGCCCGATGGCGGCGCTTAAGGCGTCAACCGCCTCATTCACCTGGCCGCGGGCCTCGTATAACAGCGCCTGAAAATAATACGAGCGGGGATAGGCGCGGTTTTTCTTTATGGCTTTACCCACTTCTTTTAAAGCTTTTTTCGATGACCCCTTCTTTAATGCTTCCATGGCCTTAAAAAGCGATTTGGCGGGTTTCTTTTTTAACTTCCCGTTCACTGCATCTTCGCCGATGTACAGCGCCAACTGGCCCAGGCTGTATTCCCGGTCCGCCTGAACTACCTGTTTAAAGAAACTGTTGGCCCGATCAAATTTTCCCTTTTTGCCGAGCTTGACCCCGGCCATAAAATTGCTCTTTGCCTGACTTTGATCTTCTTTGAGCGGCAATTTGCTGTAATCGCCCGCGCTGAGGCTGGCAACGAGTAGTAAAGATAATAGACACAGGAGCAGACGATACGACGCTTTCATGAGACGGATTCCTTTATGCTTTCTAAATGTTTTCTTAGTTAGTATGATAACCCTGGACAAATATGCTGATAGTTCATCGGTCCGGGTTCGAAATCAATGCCTGATTTGACCGTGCAAAGATAGAAAAGGTTCCCCCCGATTCAAAACGCCAATTCAATCCCGGGTCAGCAAAGAAATGCTTGACATCCGAGTGAAAAACTGCCAAAATAGCTTTCGGTTCTCACAGCCTGCGCCGTTATTTGAAAACAACCCGGGCGATGCCGGATCGGGAGATTCGCTTCAGGCGAGCGGCCGCAGGCAAGG
>JAJRYW010000615.1 GCA_024275555.1 Calditrichota bacterium
ACACTTCGGTGCAAAAGTAAGCTCTCTTCGACAGAACAAATCGACAATCCCGGCCGGCCGGGAGTCGATTGAGACCCCGAAAGGGGCTAACTCTGCAATTTTTCTCTCTCCATCCACCTGGTTTTGCGGATTATAAATTTTCAAATAACCCTTCTTGATTTTCTCAAAATCTATATTGGGTGAATAATAAAGAGGGTAATAATTGGTAAAATGAATTTTAAGGTTTAGTGAATCCCCAATTTGAAATTCAGGGAAATTTATTTATAACGATTCAGGTGTTATTGCCCATGAGACATAATTCCCCTCACCCCGTCCTTCGCTTGCGCTTCGGTCGCCCCTCCCCGGGGGTGAGGGGGATTCAACTAGTCATATATACAGCTGCTTAGGCTATGAACAAACCGCTTTGCACAAGAGTTCTTTCCTACTTTAATTGAGTTGTCCATTCAGTTATTGAGTTGCCAATTGACTCTGATAAATTTATCGTAACTTTAGTACATCCATCAGACAGTACAAGAAGTGCAAGAAGCGGAATAATCATCAGCAATTTGACAGATTTCATGACTTTTTCCGGTCTAATTGCCCTTGATATATGTATAACTTAATGTCATGGTTGGTTTCCGGAATTACTCCGGCAGCGGTTCAAAATCGGTTTCTTCGAATGAACCGTCGGCTTTTTCGCTCAGCTTGCGGATTTTCTGTTCGGCCTGTTCCAGCTTTTCCGAGCAGATTTTAATCAGTTTCATTCCCTCTTCATAGAGCTTCATCGATTCTTCCAGGGGCGTTTCCCCGGAATCCAGCAGCGCGGCAATTTCTTCCAATCGTTTAAATGCTTCTTCAAAAGTCTGTTTTTTACTCATTGTCATCTCCGATTGCGTTGACATTTGCCTGAAAACTTCCTTTGGCTAAAACGACTTTCACCTGATCATCCCGAGCAAGCAACGCAGCGTCTTTAACAACCTGCCCGTTTTTATAGGTGATGCTGTAGCCCCGGTTTAAGATGGCCCGGGGGTTCATAGCCAGCAATTGCTTGCGGAGGGTCTCCAGTTGGCCGGTGTTGATGGCGATGCGATGGGACATGCTTCGGGTCAGGCGGCGTTGCAGTTCATCGAGTTGCTGCAAAGATTGGAAAATTTGATCCTGGGGGCGGCGGAAGGCGTAACTTGAGCGGATGGATTCCAGGGTGTTGCGGTATCCCTCGATGCGATTGAGCAAAGACTTTTGCAAACGCTCCCGGTAGTAGGCCAATTGGCCCTTCAGCTCCGCCTGGTCCCGCACGGCTACTTCTGCGGCGGCGCTGGGGGTGGCGGCGCGGTAATCGGCCACAAAGTCGGCAATCGAGTAATCCACTTCATGCCCTACGGCGGAAATAATCGGGATTCGGGAGCGGTAGATTGCCCGGGCCACCATCTCTTCGTTAAAAGCCCACAGGTCTTCCAGGGAGCCGCCGCCCCGCCCGATGATCAGCACATCAACCTTTCCGTAGCGGTTGAAAGAATCAATCGCCGCAGCGATCTCTTCCGCAGCTTCTTCGCCCTGCACCCGCACCGGGTAGATCAATAGCTCGACGCCGGGGGCCCTGCGCCGCAGCACGCTGATAATGTCGCGGATGGCTGCCCCGGTGGGGGAGGTGATCACACCAATCCGGGCAGGGTAGGGGGGAAGAGGCTGTTTGTGCGCCTCGTCGAAAAGGCCTTCGGCGTGGAGCTTCTTCTTCAGCTGCTCAAAGGCCAATTGCAGCGCGCCGACCCCGCCGGCCGGCTGAATTTGCGCGACGATCAACTGGTAATTGCCCCCGCGCTCATACACCTGGATATCCCCTTCCACCAGAACCTTCATCCCATGCTCCGGATGAAAGCGTAGCGACCCGGCCCGGAACCGCCACATCGCACAGCTAATCTGGCTATTGGCGTCTTTCAGGGTAAAATAAAGGTGACCGGAAGAATGGCGCTTAAAATTGGATATTTCGCCTTCCACCCAAAGCCGGGGGAAACTGCGTTCCAGGAGTTCTTTAATTTCCCTGGTCAGTTCTGTGACCGAGTATATCCTCTGATCCATACCCCTCTCACACTGAATCTAAACGATCCAGTTTTTGGTCCATTCGGTTGTTGATCGATCGGGCGAGAAACGCCCCTCTGTAAAAACGCTGTTTCTATTACAGAGAGGCAGAATATGCATAACAAGCGCAGGCCTGCGCCTACGCCTGCCATTTAGCGGATTTTTTTCTTGTGACGATTCTTGCGAAGCCGCTTCTTGCGTTTGTGAGTCGCCATTTTATGGCGCTTACGTTTACGACCACAGGGCATATAAATCTCCTTGTTGATTATCGGTTAAAAAGGCATTTCGATATCTGTTTATGATCCCGGTTGCTGTTGCGCATTTTGGTGAATCTGCTCTAAAATTTGTGTTGCCCGCTGTGCTTGTGTAGAGGTCGGGGCAACTTGCTGCAAATGCGTCCAATAATTAATCAGCCCGGACATATCGCCAACCTGAACGGCGACGACGCCGGCGTTGTAGAGTGCATTCACGTGATCCGGGTTGTGCTCCAGGGCCTTGCTGAAATACTCTTTTGCTTGGAGATAGTCTTCCAGGTTAAAATAACACACGCCCAGATCAACCAGCACATCGGGATTGGCGGGTTTTATTTTCAGGCTTTTTTGATAGTACGGAATAGCGTCCTTGAAGCGGCCGGCGTCAAAAAGAATATTGCCGGCTTTTGTATTTGAATCGGCGTCGTTGGGATTGGCCTTGACCGCTTGCAAAGCAGCATCGATTTCCTCCTGGGAGGGGGGGGCATGCTGGTGTGCATCCTCTTGCGGCGCTTGCGCCCGGGCCGGGGCGCTGCTTTGCTGGGTGGTTTGCTGAGCCTTTTGCTCCACCGTCTTTACGAAACCGTAATAATGGTATAGTATGGCTACCAGGAGCGCTCCAAAGCCAACCGTTAAGAGCAGCATATATTGGTTTTTGCCGAGTTTACGGCCCGGCTGGGCCGCCGGCGCCGGCTGGGATACCTGTTCTTTGGCCGTTTTACTCTGCTTGCTGGCAATCACTTTCGATTGGCCTCTTCCACTGCTCACGACGGCCCCGCATTCGCTGCAAAACTTTGCTTCTTCTGGTAATTGGGCGCCGCATTCACTGCAAAATTTATTCATTTGGCTTCTCCTGCCGGTTAGCTAATAAATGTTGGTTGACGCTTTCCCGAAAATATTTTGCCGGGCGGAAGACCGGTACAAAGCGATGATCAATATCCATTACCCGGTTGGTGCGCGGATTTTTTACCTGGCGGGGGCCGCGTTCCTTGGAATAAAAACTGCCAAACCCCCTGATTTCCACTCGATCGCCTTCCTGAAGCGCTTCCATCACATTATAGAGAAATCCATTGACAACTACTTCAACATCGGTTTTGGTTAAACCGGTCGCATCGGCCAGGCGGTTTACGATGTCTGCTTTTGTTACCGTCATAAATTCCTCCAAAAGTTTGCAAGTTTACAAAAATTCGATTTTGAAATCAAGCGCTTAAGAAAGTGATGCTTTGATTGCCGCCCTTATCTTTTCCCGGCGCTCTGTTTAAACAGCTCAGATGCTCTCCGGGTTCGATGATTCTCCGTATCGCTAATATTAATTCCGTCTGAACCGATTACCAAAATGTGGGAATTTACGGAACCGGAAATCCATGCGGAGGCAGACTGTGAGGAATGCGCGGCAGGAAAAAACAATGGGTGAGCAGATCATATTGAATGTAATTGAGTCCGTAGAAAAACCCACAGCACTCATTTGCCGGGCAACCGGCGATGATTCTCACCCGGAAGCGGGCAGATTAATTTCCCCAACCAGGCGTTTTGAGCGGATAGCCGGACTATACCGCCGGCTCGATAGCCCTCGCTAATCTGCATAACCGGGGTAGCTAAAAAGGATTTTGTATGTCACGGATTACTCTGCTTGGAATCTTATTTGCAATTGGCATCCTTTCTTTTGCCGTAACCCATCAGACCGTAACTGTTGAGGCGTTCATCAACTTGCCGGGGCTGGCCATTGTCTTTGGCGGCACGGCCGCCGCAGTGTTTATCAGTTACTCTTTTGCCGATGTGATTCAGGTGATCCGTATCTTTTATATCGTAATCCGCCGACAGAGTATCGAACTGGATCAATATGTCGAAGAACTCACCGATTTGGCCCAGCGCGCCCGGGTGCGCGGGCTGTTGTCGCTGCAGAATGTCGAGGCCCAGGTAAGCCATCCCTTTCTCCAGGACGGGCTGCAGATGTTGGTGGATGGATACACCACCCGGGAAATGCGCCGGATTATGGAGCAGCGGATTGTCAATCAGCAAATCCGGGAACAGGCCGAGAGCCGGGTGTTCCGCAGCATGGCCAAATTTGCCCCTGCTTTTGGGATGCTGGGAACGGTGATCGGCCTGATTGCCATGCTGCAAAAAATGTCCGGCAGTTCCCTGGAGACAATCGGCCCCAGTATGGCGGTGGCCCTGGTAACCACTTTCTATGGTTTAATCCTGGCCAATATGGTGTTCAACCCCATCGCGGAAAAGATCGAACGCCGCTCCGAAGAACGGGTGCAGTTGATGAGCATGATGCTGGAAGGGCTGGTGCTGATTGGAGAGAACTGGCATCCGGAAAAAGTGCGGGACTCCCTCAACTCCTTCTTGCCGCCCGCCAAACGGAAAGGAGCGCACAGTTGACCGGAAGCCGCCGACCATACCCAACTCCCGGGGCGCATTGATGAATCCGGACCCTTACCAGAACAACGACGGGAATCAACATCCGCTCCGGAATTTGTTAACCCCCAAACGGTCAGACGAGGATTCCTGGCTGATCTCTTATTCGGACCTGATGACCTTGTTGCTGACCTTCTTTGTCCTGCTGCTCTCTATCTCTTCCATCGACATGAATAAATTTGAACGGGTGGCCAACTCTCTTTCCCGGGCCATCGGCGAGAAAGAAGAGAAGATCGACCTGGAAGAAGTGTATCAGGAAATTAAACAGATGATTGAAGACGACAACCTGGGCGGCGAAGTAGAAGCCCGGAAAACTCCCCTGGGTGTGGCGATGAGCATTCAGGGAGCGTTCTTATTTGAAAGCGGCAGCGCCGAATTGTCTCCGAAAGCGTTGCCGCTGGTGCGTAAAATCGGGGAGATGATTAAATCGGTGCCCTACCAAATTGCCATCGAAGGCCATACGGATGATGTGCCGATTTACAACCCCCGCTTTCCATCCAACTGGGAACTTTCCGCGGCCCGCGCCAGCGGTATTGTGCGTTATTTAGTCCAGTTGGGGGTAGAAAAGGAACGCCTGCGGGCCATCGGCTATGGCGACACCCGCCCGGTGCTGCCGAATCGCGACCCGGATACGGGCATCCCCATCCCGGAAAACCGGGCTAAAAACCGCCGGATTGTCGTTCAGTTCTTAGCCTTTTAAACAAACCGGCAGGGAATTGCTCGATAAAGCTTTTTTTATTAATATCTGATGTTACGCAGTTTTGCCACCGGAAGGTTTACCATTTACTTGTTCTATGTCACCCTCAGCTTGTCGGCACGAAGTGCTCCCGTCGGGAAAGGGTGACACGTTTACG
>JAJRYW010000616.1 GCA_024275555.1 Calditrichota bacterium
GAAGGTCATCCGCTGGCCGTCCCCGCCGGTAAATGGGTGCGAGAGTGAAAAATTGTTTAGCGAAAATCCCAGGCTGCCGATAAAGCCGTCGCGCTGGCTGAAACCGGCGCTCATATTAGCCGTGTCGGTAGAGCGCTCTTCCACCTTTACTTCCAGGTTGATGTGCTTGTCATCATTGGGCAGCAATTTCACGTCCGGCACAACGTTGGCGAAATAATTGAGAATCCAGACATCGCGCACGCTCCGTTCCAGTTTGGCCCGGTTAAAGGTATCGCCGGGATAAATTTTAAATTCCCGCCGCACTACTTTCTCGTTGGTTTTGGTGTTCCCGGTAATAATGATTTCCTTAATCCGCACTACATGGCCTTCGTTAATGCGGATACTGAGGTCTACCGTATCCTGGCCGCTGGGGATTTCCTTGGGAACCGGGCTGGCAAAAAGATAACCCCGGTTGTAGTAGAGGTTTTGAATATTTTCGCGGATACTTTTTTCCAGGTTTTCCTGGTTGTAAATATCCCCGGTGGTAAAAAGCAGTTGGGAGCGCAACTCGTCATCGGTAAAGACCGTGTTGCCTTCAAAATCAATCTTGCCGAAATAGTAGCGCCGTCCTTCGTTGACATAAACATCGATGTAGAGACCGCGTTTGTCGTCGCTATAGTAGATCGAGTCGCGCTCGATTTCCGCATCGCGAAACCCCTGCTTGCGACAGTAGGCCAGCAAGTTTTGCAGGTCTTCATTGTATTTTTCGCGGTTAAAGTCGGCCCCGCGCCACCAGCGGTCTTCTTTAATTTTTTTGAATTGTTTGCGCAGTTCTTTGGCGGTCAATTGCTCCGCACCTAACACACGGATTTTTTTCACCTGCACCTTTTTGCCTTCGTTGACCACGATTTTGACAGAAATGCGGCTGCTGTCGACCATTGCGGTGGCGATGTCGACCGTGGCGAGCAGGTAGCCCTCATCCTTATACTTTTCGATGAGAGCTTTCTTGGCTTTGTAGATATTAAAGGGGGTAAATACCATTCCCTTGTAAAAACCGCTTTCTTTATCGATATCTTTTTCTTTCAGTTTTTTATTCCCTTCGATCACCCAGGAATCCAGGCGGGGATACTCTTTTAGCTTGATCAACAAATCAAGGCCGCTGGAGGTTTTTTGAGTGGCAAATATCTGGATATCGGAAAAGAGGCGCAAGGCCCACAAGTTTTTAATGGCTCGCTGGATATGCTCGGAGCCGATCCGCGCACCCTGGATCAAACCGCTGTTCAGCAAGACCAAGCTACTGTCGGCGGTGGTGTTGCCTTCCACCTTTACACTGTTAATTTTAAACTGCTGTGTCTGCGCCGGAGCAGTCGATACCCATCCGGCGGCTAAAACCAAACAAAGAAGCAGTGGGATGCACAGTTTAATTCTCATAGCTATAAATATCCTCTCTTAGATACTTCGAAACTTTCTAAAATAAAAGTTCAGGCAAATTGATGCAATCAAAAAGAAAACGAATGGCGTAAACGAATTCGCAAGTCATTGGTAATGTTTTCGCTGTAAAAGGGATTAAACTGGAATTTACTGTATTCGACCTCCAGAAGCAGGTTGTATAAGACGCGGTATTCCAGCCCCAGGGTGTGGTTTACCCCCAACTTCGACTCCTCGTAACCCGCCACTAATTGGCCGGTATAAGTCATGTAAAAATCTTTCAGCAAATACTTCCCCAGGGTAACTCCGGAACTTTGAATTAGTAACAACGCCGGATCGAGATTATTGTTCACGATCGTAAAAGTCGGCCGGTTAAAAATATCCGCCCGGCCCTGGAAGCTGAGATAGAAAAGGTTGGAGGTAAAGCTGGATCTGAATCGGACATAGTCCAGGTGCAGTTCACGCTCCAGTTGCCGTTCCAGGGGGCGGAAGAGCGGGCGGATCAGAAAGTTTTCCGTCATGGTCAGGCCTACTTCGCCGGCTTTGTACTGGAGGTTGTCAAAACTGTAGCCCAGGTAGGCTAACAGCGTTTCCTGGGTTTCCCGAAGGATTTTATCGCTGGCAGGGTTGCGGGATTCCAGTTTAAAACGGAAATCTTCCCAGCGTCCTTTGTTTACTTCCTTTTTTGTCACCGGGTCAATCACATAGAGCACCAGGTAAATATCGATGGGGAAACTGCCGGTGCTGTCGCGGACGGTGGTGTAGGCTTTACCGTACACTTCCGGAAAAATCTCGAAACGGTTAAACTCTGCGCCAAACTCTTCCACCCGGAATTTTACATCCAGGTATTCGACATCCCCGCGCGAAGAAACCATTTCTCCCTCGATGGTAAACGAGTCGTCAATCAAACGCCCGTTAAATTCCAGGCCGGGAGAATTGTTGTCGATGTTCAGATCCAGGTGGGCTTCTCCCACGTAGCCCGGCACATCTACAAAGTAGCGGTTGTTTTGCCCGGAATAGGCGATGACATCCCAGCGCATATTTCTCAGAAAGTCAATTACCGGGGTTTCCTCTTCCTCCTTTTCATATTGATAAACCCATTCTCCATCGATGTATTCCATTCCGATAAAGGGAAAGGTGATCCGGCAATCGTAGAGGGTTATGGAACCCCGGGCGATGGGCAACTGAACCGGTCCGGCAAAATAGAACTCCTCGCCTTTTTTCTTGCCGCCGGCCGCAAAATAGCCGATGTCGCCCTCTTCCATCAGCCCGTAAAAGGAGAGAGGAATCCCTTTTTCTTCGGTTTCCAGCACCAGCACCCCAAAGTCGAGGTTAAGGTCTTCGAAAACCCAATGCTCCAGGGTGGAATCTTCCAGCACTACTTCCCGGCGGTTGCTGATACGCGCCCAGCGGCCGCCTACCTTGGCCTCCAGGGTTTTGATTTCCACAAAGTTGTCTTCTTCCCGCAACACGATGTCGATCTTCAGGTCGCTGATGGGAGGGATCACGTCGGCAAACTGCATAGCGCCGTTGGTAATCTGCAATTCCATAGAAGTTATTTGCGGAACCGCGCGGCTGCCGGTCAAGTGCACATTCAGGAATCCCTCCGTCCTGGGATTCCGGAAATAAGGCATAATGCGGGGCAGTTCCGCCAAAACATTTCCCTGCACAGAGACGTACAAGTCCAGCAGCCCGTATTGATCCAGGCTGGCCAGCCCATGTCCTTCCACTGTGTAGTCATCCCGGTTAATGTATAGAAATTTTTGAATTTGGACGATATGATCGTCCAGGTTCCAGAAATCTCCGCCGATTGTCACAGAATCCTGAAAGGTGAAAATGACCGAACGGAAAGGATTTTTGACAAAGGTTCCATTACTAATTTGCACATCGCCGTAAACGGTGGGGTATTCAAAAGGGCCGACGGCATTGAAGGTGTAGCTAAAAGAACCGTTGATGATTTCCGGGTCGCCGAAAATTGTTTCCGCCAGAAAGTTGCTTTCGATGTTCTCGCCCCGCACAGCCAGATAGAGTGAATCTTCCAAAACGTGATAGCTGAGGTCTGCATTGAGCACGGAATCGCTGTTCAGCCTCACCCAGAAATTATCTACCGTTAACTGGTAGTCGGATAACCGGCCGGAGAGCATGGTGGTGTAATATCCCACCTTGTTGACGATAAAATCCCGGGCGTCCAATTCGAATTGAATGTTGGGGTTTTCGATGGTTCCCCCGACCTGTAAATCCCCGCTGACCACACCTTCTTCAATGATTTTTTTTACTGCCGGACTGTTTTGAAAGTAATCGGCAAAAGAGAATTGGGATATATGCACTGTTCCGCTAAAGGGGGAGTCCGGAGTTGCCCCGACAAACAAATCCGCCGAGAAGAGGCCCGGTGCGTCGATAATGGTCTGGTAGCCTGTTTCGGAAAAAATGACCTCGTATTTGCCTGTCAGCGCCGCCGGAGCGGTGTGGGCGCTGAAATTCCCTTTAAAACGCTGGTAGTCCATAAAAATGTCTTTGATGCTGGAGTTCAGGGTGATGATGTTCCGGTGTTCTCCCCGGGGGGTAATATTCATCTTGGCCGATAAAAAATCGTAAGGGCCGGAAAAGTAGAGATTTACATCCCGGCCTTCCAGGAAGCTGATGATAAGCGGATTTTTGGTAAACTGCTGCGCCGGAAACCCCAGCACTTCCATGATGACAAAACGCGGATCGCTGAATAAATCCTCGATGGTTCCGTGGGCTTCGAAGGTGTCGCTGAAATCATCCGAGTGAAGCGTAAAATTAAAGAGTTGATCCAGCAGGGTAAAAGGGCCGCGGCCTTTGATAAATACCTGCTCATCCCCGCCGTACACCCAGTACTTAAAATTCCCGTCAAATACTTTGGTTTTAAAATTCCCTTTAAAAACGGTATTGATTAAAATTTTGCCGCTATTTAACCCGTTGAGCAACGTAAAATAGCTGTAGGGCACATAAATGTCGGAATTCAGAAGAAGGTCAACATCCAGGGTGTTGAAGTCGATTTGGCCGGTTCCCCGGGTGCGGAACTCAAAAAAATCCGCCCGGATATAGTTAAACGTCATCAGCTTGTTCTTGGTGGTGTACTGGAGTTGCACCCGCACCGTGTTGAAAGGGATAACCGCATAGAGCATTTCCGGGCAACTCATTTGCGCCGTGAGGGTCAAATCATTAAAAGGGCCGTTGATGGTAAGTATGCCCTCGGCTTTACCTTCATAAACAAATTCGAACACTTTGTGGGCCTGGTAAAGATGTTTAATCGAGTAGTCTTCCACCTCTAAAGACCAATCGGCAACCGGGGAAAAAATAGTGTTGATACGTCCCCAGAACCGGCCGGTTCCATCTTCTATTTTGCAGGCAAAAGTATCAATCAGCACATCTTGCCGGCTCATCCGCAAGACAAAGCTGTCTGCAACGGCTTTTTGGTTGTAGATGTGGGCGGCAAAGTCTGCTACTTCCACCTGGCCGCTGAAGTTGATGCTGTCCACCGAAAAGCTGGGACTTTCGATATGAATGGCGCCTTTGACGCGGGCATTTTCCAGTTGAAAATAGCCCAGCTTCCAAAACGGCCAGTCGGAGGTAAGCACACACTCGTCCAAAAACAGGTCCGCCTGCCAGCGCCGTCGCTCAAAATCGACATCGCCGTGCAAAGTGATGGAGGCATCCGGAGCGTTGAGGTAGTTTCCGGAGAGGTCCAGGGCCACTTCTTTCACATTGGGCTGATAACTAAGCCGCCCCTCCATATGATTCATAAGCGGGAATTGCTTGCCGCCCTGCACCTGCAAATAAAGCTGCCCATCACTGATGGTGATGTACTCGATTTCCGGAAATTTCTGGATATTGGTGATGATTTCTTCAAACACTTTTTCCAGCGGCAAATCCCGTTTTACCGGCAGCCGATCCTGGTCATAATAAAAACCCAGGCTGGGCCGCACGATGGTGACCGACTCGATTATGCCCGGGATATTGAAATTGTGCGAAAATAATTTGAGAGGGTCGAAATCGATCCGGATTTCTTCCAGGTCGAGCAGAAAAGTGGAGTTTGCATCCGCAGCCCGGACTTTGTAGAAGGAAATTGAGGTAGGGCGGATGGAAAAATCGTTGATTAAAAAGGATTCGCCCAGGTAGGGCTGCAATTTGCGAATCACCACCGCTTCGACTTCATCCTTAATCGGAGTGAAACTCCACAGCAGATACCCCAACAATAAAAAGGTGATGGTGATTATTAAAGTATAAAAGTGCCAGCTATGTTTCTTTGCCATTTCCCTGTCAAACCGTCCGATTTTCGGGCATTGATAAAAAAGACGTCAAATGTACGTCTCGAACTCCCCCAATCCAATCATATTTATAAGGCTGAGCGGCGAAAAGGTTCACCGGTTTATCAATTTGGAAATGGGCGCCAGCCGGTAACGGCGCTCTTGCAGAGCGCCAATGAGGCTGTCCAGGATGGTATATACAGGCTGGTTAATGCGATCCGCACCGAGATGCATCAGAATAATGGTTCCATTAAGGGCGCCCGGGGTGCTGTCCCGGCCGAGGATTCGCCGGTATATTTCTGCCGGCGTGCGGTAGATGGAAGAAGTCGTGTCGCTGACCCAATCAAAGGTGTCGAACCCGGGAGTCCAGCCGATATGGCGGTAACCGGCCTGCGCCGCCCAATCCAGAATTTCCTGGTTATACTCCCCATAGGGGGCCCGCCAGTAGGGGGCCATATGCCGGCCGGTCAACTCATAAAAAAGGCTGTCTGTTTGGCGGAGTTGTTTTGCTATAGCGTTCCGGGAAATACCCGGCGCGGTTAAATGCTCCCGGTTTTGCTCATA
>JAJRYW010000617.1 GCA_024275555.1 Calditrichota bacterium
ATTGATTTCCACCTGCATGGTGGTATTCTGGCGGCCGTCCACCGAGACAACCTGGGCAAATGAGAGGAAGGGAAGAAGAAACAAAATCACGCCATAAAGGATGTGCATGTCTTTCTCCTGATACAAAGTAGGTTTTTGAGAGCATTGAAAAAAACAGGGGTAGAGAATCGTTCCCTACCCCTGTTTTCCCATCTGAATGTTGCGGACTCTTACTTGAGCAGAACCATTTTACGGGTGGCAACATAGGTTCCCGCGGTAATGCGGTAGATATAAATACCGCCGGCTACCTGCTGGGATTGATTGTTGGTTCCGTCCCATTCCACGGCGTAATGGCCGCTCTGGAGCGACTCATTCACCAGCGTTTTGACCTCGCGGCCGCTAATGTCATAAATCTTCAGTGTAACCGGCAGGTTGCCCAGATCACTGGCGATGACATTGAAATTAATGGTGGTGCTGGGGTTGAAGGGATTCGGAAAATTCTGCTTCAACTCGAAGGCGTCCGGCGTGGAGGCCGAAAGAACGGTGTAGATCGGATCGCATTCGGAAAAGTTGCCGTCGGCGTCAGTTGCCCGAAATAACACTGTGGCGGCTGAGTTGTTGTCAATCTTCACAGCATGACTCAGGATTAAATCATTGGTTGCCGGGGAGAAGATCACCACATCGCCTTCGTTATAGAAATTACCGGAGCCGGCCGGGATTTCTACCGTGGCATTGCTCAAGCGAACCACCTCGATACTGGCCAGCCCGCTTTCCAGATCCTGGACAGCAATGTCCGCAGACATGGGCGGTCCCGGGTCCACGTTAACTACCTGGCAGACCGGCGCCAGGGTGTCGGAAGGCGTTAAGGAGTTGACGGTGATTTGCACTGTGCAGGTGTCGGAAGCGGAGAACTCATCCACCACTACATAGGTTAGGGTATAGCCGCCGGCCTGGCCGCTGCCGGGCGTCCAGTCAAAGGTCGAGCTGAGGCCGGTTCCCGGGCCGCTTAAGGGAAGCGCCGGAGTCATCGCCGCTCCGGCGGGTAAGCCGGAGACGCTCAGCGTAATGGTGCTGCCGGCGTCCGGATCGCTGCCGGAAACCAGGAAACTCAGCGGATCGCCTTCGTTGATGGTAAACGGTCCCGGGGGGGTAACCTGGCATACCGGCGGGTTGTTCGGCAGGGCGGTTACATTGATCAATACCGTGCAGGTGTCGCTGGCGCCCTGGTCGTCTACTACGGAATAAGTTACCGTAAAACTGCCGGTCTGGCCAGAAGACGGCGTCCAATCAAAGGTAGACGTAACACCTGTTCCCGGGCCGCTAAGCGGCAAAGCCGGGGTCATAGTCGCCCCGGAAGGCAATCCGCTCACATCCAGAGTAACCGTGCTGCCGGCGTCCGGGTCGCTGCCGGCAACGTCAAAGGTCAAGGGCGTTCCGGCCACAATCACAAACGGGCCGGGAGGACTTACCTGGCATAACGGCGGATTATTGACCGGTGCATTCACGGTAATCTCTACGGTGCAAACACTTTGAGCCAGGCTGTCATCGGTTACGGTATAGGTTACCGTGTAACTGCCGGCCTGCCCGGACGCGGGAGTCCAGTCGAAAGTGGAGGAGACGCCGGAGGCGGGACCGGTCAGCGGCAGCGGCGGCGTCATGGTTGCGCCGCCGGGCAAGCCGCTCACATCCAGGGTAATGTTGTCGGTCGGGTTAAGGTCAGCGCCGAAGATTGTAAAGGTCAACGGATCTCCCTCATTCAGCACAAAGGGTCCCGGGGGGGTAATTTGGCAGGTCGGGGCCACATTGACCGGATTTACATCGATCTGGGCAAAACAGGTGTCTGTGGCGCCGCTTGAATCGCTTACCATATAGGTTACCTGGTAACTTCCCGCCTGCCCGAAACCGGGCGTCCAATTAAATGTGGAGGAGACGCCGCCGGCAGCCCCGCTGAGCGGCAGAGCCGGAGTCATGGTCGCCCCGGAGGGAAGTCCTCCAACGACATCCAGGGTAATGATATCCCCGGCGTCGGGATCCGTTGCGGAAACATCAAAGGTCAGGGATTGATTTTCGTCAACCACAAAAGGGCCGGGAGGGTTAATCGTACAGGTCGGCCGATTATTTTGGCCTACCGCAATTTCCCCGAACACGGTTAAGCCGAACAGGGTGCTGCCGCCGGTGCCGGTGTTAATCGGCCCGAGCAGAATATTGCCGGAGGCGATATCAAATTTGTAGAAATTGCCGGTAGAGAAATTACCGCTCCAAAAGGAAAAGCCGTCAGGATCGAGATTCAGGGCAAACCAGGAGTTTTCTGCCGGAGCATCATAGGTTTGCACAACCGTTCCCAGGGAATCCAGGCGCACGATGACTTCTGTATCGGCAATTAATAGTCCTCCCCCGGGCAACAAACGCAACGCATAGGCAACCGAACCGGGTAAACCGGTAGCAAAATCGGGCAATTGGACATTGGCCGCCACGTCAAACCGTTTTACGGTTTGGCCTTCCGAAGTGTAATACATGGTGCGCTGGTCGGCATCCAGGTCGATCCAGTCGGACCCCCGCGATTCGCCGGCGACGTCAAAACGGGCCAGAAAAGTACCCAGGGAATCATACTTCAAAATATCCGCAGTTCCCCCTGCCTGTCCTACATAGATATTCCCCTGTGCATCAAAGAGAATGGATTCGATCTGCGAACTGGGATCGGCGGTAAGAAAAAGGGAATGCACATGCGGAACCGCAGGACCGGAAAAACGGGAGACATTGGCAAGCGAAAAATTGGTCACATAGAGGTTTCCATCGGCGTCGGTAGCCATACCGGTAGTAAATCCCCCTAAGCCGGTATTGAGTGTACCCAACAGATTGCCGCTGCCGTCGTAATGCTGGACACGCCCGCTGGCCACGGCGGTAAAGACATCCCCCACCTGAAAAGGAAAATTCGAGACAAGCGGATCACGCTGCCCGAAAACATCCTTGGGCGCACGATTAATATCGACCTGATTTGGATGCTCCTCGCTGTAAGGTACCTGCGCGAGTATAATACCGCTGCTAAGCAGTAAAAGAAGAACTGCCTTCACAACAGTATCAAAATAATAGTTGACTAAACGCATTGGGCCTCCTTTATAAAAGATTGGATGAATATTGAATTATCAAGTACTCATCCCTCCCAACTCCAATGCAAAAGCCATAACAGACATGTTCCCGGGCAACCACGGGAAGCAGGCCGCAAATTTTGAAGAATGCCAGAGGTAAGAAAAATAAAAAACTGGGTGTATTCATGCAGCGGGAGAAAAAGAAGCTATATTCAACTTCCGTGTTCTTACCGAATGCTCAACCATCCCTGTTAAGCAGGATCATCTCCCCACATTTATAAGACTTATAACCATCCGTAGTTTAGATGCTCTCGTCAAAGACCGATAGTGATGACACTACAAAAACTCTTTTTCTTAATATATTATCGAGAAAAAAAGAATATTATACGGTGATCGGTGTCACAGGGTGATTAAGGAACTTTAATTTAAAGTAATTATTACTTTAACGGTGGTAATTTGTAACGATTATTGACAAATTCCAAGTGGAAATTATCAATTTGTTAAAAGCGAATTTTTCTAACAGGCACGATTGATCGGATTTCTATGAAACCGCTTCGGGTTGCTCACCTGGTGAATGAAATTATTCCCGCCGGTAAAGAGACCGGTATTGTAAAGCTGATCCGCCATCAGGATCAGCGCCACTTCTCTTCGATTATCATTGCTTCGGAGGGCGTCCACCCGCTGCATTTTGAAAAAATCGAGGATATCCCCATCTATACTTTAAATAAACGCCCCGGGAATGACTGGAGTCTTCCGGGAAAAATTGCCCGGATTTGCCGGGATGAACGGATCGACATTATCCATTCTCATGCCTGGGGAACCCTGCTGGAAGGTTATCTTGCCGTAAAGATCGCCGCTTGCAAATGCTGGGTGCACACCGAGCACGGGACGCTTAAGGATCAACGTATCCATCGAATTGCCCAGTCTATCCTGTGGCGGCGTGTGGATGCGTTAAGCGCCGTTTCGATGTCGGTAAAAGTACGCATGAGTGAAATTTCCGGAATAAACCGGGAAAGAATAAATGTAATCTATAACGGGGTCGATACCGCTATGTTCTACCCTTCCCAGGCCCTGCGGGCCGAATTCCGGGAAAAATTCGGCTTTAAGGAATCGGACCTGATCATCGGGAGCGTGGGGCGCTTTCTGCCGATCAAAAATCATCAAATGCTTGTCCGGGCCGCCGCGGAGGTTATCCGGGCCGGAAAAAAGATTGAACTTGTACTGGTCAGTTTAGGCCCGCTGCAGGAACAATTGCAGAAACTGGCCGAAAAGTTGAACATTGTCGAACATCTTCATTTTTTAGGTCTTCAGAAAAACATCAACCTGATAATGAATGGGTTTGATATATTTGTGCTTCCTTCCCTCAGCGAAGGCTGCTCGAATGTGATCCAGGAAGCGATGATGTGCGCCCGGCCGGTGGTGGCTACCCGGGTTGGCGGCAATCCCGAACTGGTTCGCGAGGGAGAAACGGGCCGATTAGTCGAGAGCAACCACCCCGCGCAATTGGCCGCCGCCCTGCTGGAATTGATCAGCAATGAGAAACAACGGAATCTGCTGGGAGAAAACGGCCGGAAAACGGCGCTGGAAAAGTATACTGTAGAAAAAATGGTCTCGGATTATCAGCAGTTTTATATAAATGCATATCAAAAAAACCATGCAGGTTGATCGGGTATGATGGGTATAAAAATAAAGCAATACCGGGTCTTATCCGGATTTTTTTGGGAAAAGTTTCGGCGGGCCTTATCGGACTTCCGGAGCGACGCCAGTTATTTTGACAACGAGATCGAGCGGGAGAACCAGGTTGTCCGGCAAGCTGCCCAGCAACTGGGGATGGAGGTTGTGGAGCGAGGCGG
>JAJRYW010000618.1 GCA_024275555.1 Calditrichota bacterium
AGCACCGGGGGCTCTGGCGCAGATCCTGCACAATCGGCTACAATAAACGTCCCGTTTGCAACCTTTGCGGAGAGGTGCGAGAGCGGTTGAATCGGGCGGTCTCGAAAACCGTTGACCCCTCTGGGGTCCGTGGGTTCGAATCCCACCCTCTCCGCTGGTTAAGTTGTTTGTAAACAGGGCTTTGGCAACGGTGATAATGGGTTGTCAAAGCCCTGTGTGTTTTGGGTGATATGGCCCATTTCCGGCCAATTGTGGCCAAATTGGTACACAGTTTGGTGCACAGTAAAAGACTAATCTGTCTTATAGGCGCGGGAATTATAGAGGCGTGAATTAATCCGCGAATATAGATTGGCCCGGTAGCCGCATTCCGGAGAACCGGCGGTTTACTCGGGTTAATTCACGTCTCTGTAAATAACAAACCTTCTTTTTCCGTTCTGCCGGAAAGGGGCGGTTAATGGCCTGATGCGCACTCCATCTTCACGGTGAACTTTGGGGTGTACTGCGGTCAAAGAGCGGCCATTGCCTGTGAACCGGTTTTACAAGGGAACTCCTTCCCGCCTGCAAAAATCTCAATAAAATTCTACAGACAACCCCACTCTTTGACGATAGTCATAAGCTCATAAGTAGGTTTGTTCGAGAGAAACCGGGTGAAAAGATTGTGGCACCGGTACCTTTAAGGATGGCTTTAGTATGGTCCAGGGGAATAGACGAAAACCGCATCTGAAAAAATCACCCTTATTCATTGATAAAGTTACCCCCAAACTTAGTTGCTGACTATGATGCCGTTAACCCCGCGAAAAATATTTTTTCTGGCATTATTCCTGGCAATCCTCTTTCAAGCGGGAGGATATGCCCAGCGTTACTATGTTAAAAATTATAATGTTCAGCATGGGCTGGTGCAATCCCAGGTTATTTCCATGGTGCAGGATGACCAGGGATATCTCTGGTTGGGAACCCTGGGCGGTCTTTCCCGGTTCGACGGATTCGAATTCACCAATTACACTCGTCGCGACGGTCTGGCCAGCCTGAGTATTTATTGCAGCCTCAAGGATAGGCAGGGGCGGATCTGGTTTGGGCATGATAAAGGACGAATTACCCGTTATGATCCGGTCTCCGGGGTGCTGGAAACGCCGCCGGATTTCCCTCCTTTGCCGGAATTCGACCTTACCTGCATTTTCGAGGACCGGCGCGGGCAACTCTGGTTTGGCGCCCAGGGCGCCGGCGCGATCAGGTTCGACGGCCGGCAACTATACCATTACACCCGGGCCGGCGGAGTAACCGATTCCGTGGTTTACGACATCTGCCAGCCTGCTCCGAATGAAATATGGCTGGCGGGCTCCCTGGGCATCCAGGTATTCGATTCTTCCGGAGTTTTTGTAAAGCGCTTAAATCCCGAGCTGTTGAAAGATGCTACGATTACCTCGCTGCGGGCGGATTCCTATGGAAATGTATGGATTGGAACCTGGGAGGGGAAATGCCTGAGAGCGGTTGTCCAGGCCTCCGGAGAATATGTTTTTGAAGAGATCCCCTATACCGGCCCGGAGAAGGCAGCCCGGAATACTATCCTCAGTATTTATATTGATCACGACCGGAATGTCTGGCTGTCTACCTCTGCCAGCGGCGCCTGGCGGTTGAGTTTGGATGAGCAGGGCAAAGCCGTTACGGATGTGTTGCATCTCTCCGAGGCCCAGGGGTTAAATGTTTCCAACGTAAATTCTGTTTTACAGGACCGGGAAGGGAATTACTGGTTTGCCACCTCCGGGGGCGGGGTGGGCCGCTTCCGGGATGAACGGCTGCGCTTATATGGCCGTTCTTCCGGATTGACCAACGAGGTGGTCTGGGCGATCCACCAGGATAAACAGGGGCAGTATTGGATCGGGAACGAAAAGGGCCTCACGAAACTGAGTCCCATTCCGGGTCTCTCGCACGAATATGTAGCCCGGCCGGCAGCCGGGGTGCAGGGAGAGGTGGTCTATGCGGTCAAGGAAGACCGGCAGGGAAAACTCTGGCTGGCATTTCCCCAGTCAGGCCTGAAGCTCTTTGATCCCCTAACCGGCCGGCTTATGGAGTTCCCCGACCGGGAACATCTTCCGGCCCCCAGTGTGCATGATGTTGTGGCCGATCGCCAGGGAAATTTATGGCTGGCCTCCTATTCATACGGCCTGGTAAAGTGCAGCCCGGATGGACAGGTGCTGAAGGTCTACACCACCGCAGACGGGTTAAGCAGCAATTATATCTACACTCTTTTTGTAGACAAAGACAACGTGCTCTGGATCGGCACAGACGGCGGATCGGTAACGCGGTTTGACGGCCGGCAATTTTCAACCCTGGGCCCCGCGGAAGGACTGGCGGCTTATTCCATAATTTCCTTTGCCCAGGACGATTCGGGCAACATCTGGATGGCCAGCCCGGATAATGGCCTGTATCGTTATGATGGTCAAAATTTTCTCAGGTTTAGCGGGGAGGAAGGGCTCTCCTCAGACTTGATTTACGGAATTACGGTGCAGGACGCCCGCCATCTGCTGGTGTGCACCGGCAGCGGGGCAGACTTGTTTGACCTGTCCACTATGAAGGTTTGCCAAACGGACATCTTCTCCGGAATCGAGGGGCTGGAACTTAACCAAAATGCCATTTATCGCGATTCCCGGGGCAGTTTGTGGTTCGGGAGTATTATGGGCGCCCTGGAATACCGCCCCGACGAGATTCGTGAAAATAAAATTCCGCCTCAAGTCTATCTCCGCGATGTACGGCTTTACCTGGAAAAGACCCCGCTGGCCAGGCAGGCGCGTTTTTCTTATAAAGAGAATTACCTCAGCTTTGATTATACCGGGATCAATCTCACCGCCCCGGAAGAAATTCGTTTTCGTTATATGCTGGAAGGGTTTGATGAAGACTGGTCGCCGGAAACTCCCCAGCGCACCGCTACCTACTCCAAGCTTCCCCCGGGAAAATATACCTTTAAAGTCCGGGCAAGGAATGCCGCCGGACTATGGTCTCCCGAGACAGCCGCATATTCGTTCGAAATTACCCCGCCATTATGGGCAACCTGGTGGTTCCGGCTGCTGGTGGTAATACTGACCGGCGGCCTGGGATATCTTGGGCTGCGCTCCCGCCTGAAAAAAATTGAACGGCATCAAAAAGAGTTGGAAATAAAAGTTAAAGAGCGCACCTGCGAATTAGAAGCTCAAAAAGCCCAGGTGGAGCAGACTCTGGAAGCGTTGCAGGTGAGCGAGGCTAAATTCCGGCAATATACGGAAAACTCCCGGGCGGCTATCTTTATCCAGTCGGATGAAAAATTCCGCTATCTAAATCCCCTGGCGGCAGAGATCCTCGGCGACTCGATTGAAAACCTGCTCGATCAGAACATCATGCAGTTTATCCATCCGGATAGCCTTGAGTTGGTGCAACAACAAGCCGAACGGCGGCTGCAGGGCGATCAAGGCTATTTCCGTTATGAGATCAAGATTATTTCCCGGCAGGGACGGACGCGCTGGATGGATTTTTCCACCTGCACCATCGACTACCAGGGAGAATTGGGGATTTTGGCCACCGCTTTCGACATCACCGAGCGGAAGATTGCCGAAGAGGCCCTGGCAGAGCGTGAAGCCCAGTTGCGCACCCTGATCAACGCTATGCCGGATTTTGTCTGTTTTAAAGATCACCAGGGGCGTTGGCTGGAAGCCAATCGTTTTGCGGTAGAGTTGTTCCAATTGGAAGGGGTGGAATACCACGGGCGCACCGATCTGGAATTAGCCGACTACTCCCGGTCGCTTCGGGAGTTGGCCGCCCGCTGGCAGGAGTGCGATCAGCAAGCCTGGCGTGATGAGCAGATTTCCCGGAGCGAGGAAACCATAACCGGCCCCGAGGGCCGCCCGCGTATTTTTGAGGTTACCAAAGTGCCCATCTTTTTCCCGGACGGCAGCCGCCAGGCCCTGGTGGTGATCGGTCGCGATATCACCGACCATAAAAAGGCGGAACAGGCGCTGATGGCCGAAAAGGAAAAACTGGATATTACTCTCAGTTCCCTGGTAGAAGGAGTCATCACAACCGACGCCGAGGGGCGGATTGTGCTGATGAATCCCTTTGCCCGGAGCATTACCGGATGCCGGCAGCCTCCCCTGGGACAAGCGCTGGAAGACTATGTGCAGATGATCGATGAAGAGGACGGCGTTTCCCACCCATTGCCCTTGTCAAGCCGGGCTGCCGATGAGCCCTCGGTTACCCAGGCCGAATCGCTTTTTTATTTTCCCCGCAGCGGGCAAAAGGTGAAGGTGGCCTATAGCATCGCCTCCCTTTGCGGCGACGTCCGCCGGTGCGGCGGCTCCGTACTGGTTTTTGAAGATATAACCGAAAAGAAAAAACTGGAAAACGAAGCCTTCCGGGCCCAAAAATTGGAATCAATCGGAATGCTGGCCGGGGGAATCGCTCATGATTTCAATAATATTTTAACGGCTATTTTGGGGAACATCGCCCTCTCGCGGATGGACGTTGAGGAGAACAGTAAAGCTTTTCGCTGGCTGGGGGATGCCGAGAACGCCATCTCCCGGGCCAAAAGCTTAACCCAGCAGCTTTTAACTTTTTCCCGGGGAGGCGCGCCGGTAATTAGCGACGTATCCATTGCCGAAATGATTACCCAAACAGTGGATTTTGTCCTTCGGGGCGCCAATGTGAACTGTGATTATGATCTTGCCGAAGACCTTTGGGGGGCCAAGGTAGATGCAGACCAGATCAGCCAGGTGCTCAACAACCTGGTGCTCAACGCCCAGCAGGCCATGCCCGAAGGGGGCCGGATTAAAATCAGCGCCCGGAACCTGGTGGTCGATCGCGACCAGTGTATTCCCCTGGAGCCGGGAAACTATGTGTGCATCTGTGTGGCAGACCAGGGGGTGGGTATCCCGGCTAAGTACCTGACCAAGATTTTTGATCCCTACTTTACCACCAAACACTCCGGCAGCGGCCTGGGCTTAGCCACGGTTTACTCGATTGTTCAAAAACACCACGGTTATATTTCCGTGGAATCGGAATTGAATAAAGGGGCCCGTTTTTACCTCTATTTGCCTGCTGTTTCCCTGGCGAAGCCCGCCGCGCCGGCAGAAGAATCCCGGCCGTTAATTGAGAAAGGGTCCGCCCGGCTCTTGCTGATGGACGATGACCCTTCGGTGCGCGATACTATGGGCCAGTTGCTTACCCATTTGGGATACCAGGTGGATTTTGCCCGGGACGGGGGAGAGGCGCTGAAAAAATATCGCCGGGCCTACCGCAATGGCAATCCGTTTGATCTGGTTATCATGGACCTGACCATCCCGGGAGGCATGGGCGGCAAAGAGGCCGTCAAGCATCTGATCGAATTAGACCCCCAGGCCAAAGCCGTGGTTTCCAGCGGCTACAGCAATGACGAGGTGATGTCCCACTACCAGGATTACGGCTTTAAAGGTATCATCAAAAAACCCTTCCGGCTGGATGAAATCAGCCAGGTGGTCAAAAAGCTGGTGTGAGGAATAACGAAGCCGGTGTGCATCTGTCCCCCCTTACGGGAGTTCCGAGAGGCTCCAATACATGCGAATCGTTCGTACCGTTTCTACAAATTGCAGATAATCTACCGGTTTGATCATATATCCTGCCACGCCCAGGTTGTAGGTGCCAATACGGTCTTGTTCCGTTTTGGAGGTGGTCAGTACAATCACCGGAATCCGGCGCAGGTTTTCATCATTCTTGACAACCTTTAGAAACTCAAGGCCGTTCATCTTCGGCATGTTTAAATCCAACAGGATGATACACGGTTTAGGCGCCCCGGGGCTTTGCAGGTACTGCAATGCTTCTTCGCCATTCTTGACAATCTGCAACGGGTTGGACACATTCAGGTCGCGAAAGGCTCGCTTTACCGTCATGGCGTCAACACGGTCATCTTCAACTAATAAGATGGGTTTGTTGTCTTTCATGAATTGCTCCCATTTCATACATTCTCCTAAACAGTCGCCTGTGCTGACCTTGTTTTTCGGTTTAAATTTCGGACAAGGTTCGGCTTAACGTTTTGATATCGAATGGTTTGACCAGGCAAGCACTGAAACCGTACTCCCGGTAGTTGGCCATAACCGGATCGTCCGAATAGCCGCTCATCACTACGATGCGCAGGTTCGGATCAAGTTTGCGCAGCCTGGCAATGGCCTCTTTTCCGCCCATGCTTCCCGGCACCGTTAAATCCAGCATGACCAGGTTAAAGGGCTCATTTTGCTGAAGATGTTTCTGAATGGTTTGCAGGGCCTCGTAACCGTCTTTGGTGCATTGAACATGGTATCCCAGCCTGGTCAGCATTTGCCTGGTAATATCCAGAATATACTCCTCATCGTCCATCACCAGGATGCGGCCTTGCCCCCGGACCAGGCAGGATTTACTTTTTTTCTCGTGCAACTTCTTGCCCGGTTTGGCGGGCAGGTAGATAGTAAAGGTGCTCCCCCGGCCCAGCTCGGAATTTACCGTGATTGTTCCGTCGTGCTTTTTGATGATTGAATAACAGGTGGCCAAACCTAAGCCATTCCCGTTCTTCTTGGTGGTGAAATAGGGGTCGAAGATTTGTTTTAAATTTTGGGCGGAGATGCCGGTTCCTTCGTCCTGTACGGCGATTTTGACATAGGCGCCCGGGGGCAGTAAAATGTCATTCTTTTCCAGCTCGATGTTTTCAATGGATAAATCAATTGTGCCGCCCTCCGGCATGGCCTGGATCGCGTTAATGACCAGGTTGTTGATCACCTGGCTGATTTGGCCGGTATCGACTTCAACCAGCCATACGTTTTCCGGAACCCGGAAATTGATGCTGACGTTGCTTCCCCGGGCCACAAACTCGCCGGTTTCCAGGACCAGATCGGCAATCGAGGCGTTTTTCTTTATCGGCGCGCCTCCTTTGGCAAAGGTGAGCAGTTGTTGAGTTAAATCCCTGGTTTGCTCCGAGGCTTTGAGGGCTTCCTCCATATAGCGGCTGATAGGACTTTCAGTGTCGGAGAATATCATTGCCATGGAAATGTTGCCTATGATAGCAGTTAAAATATTGTTAAAGTCATGAGCAATACCGCCGGCTAAAATCCCCAGCGATTCCAATTTCTGGTTTTTTTGCAGTTCCTCTTCAAGCCGCTTTCGTTCGGTAATATCATTGGCGACGCCAATCATGTGGCTCGGCTCTCCATTGTCATCATAAATAAGCGATGTGGAAAGGAAAATCGGGAAATCTTCGCCGTTTTTACGGCGGTTCAGCACTTCCCCCTGCCAGCCCCCGGCCAGGGTGCGGGGGCGGATTTCCGCAACCAACTCGGGCGGGTTGCTCTCGGCATGAATTATCTGAATGTTTTTGCCCAAAAGTTCCTCTGCCGAAAAGCCGTAGGTTTTCAGGAAGGCGTCATTAACAAAGACAATCCGGTCTTCCAGGTAGGTTATGCAGACCAGTTCGTTGACGCTCTTGAGGGCTTGAGAGAGAATACGGTACTGTTTATCCGCTTCTTTGTGATGGATGGCGTTTCCCAGGGTGACCGGTAAAATTTTAAGGTAATTGCGCTCCGGATCTTTGATCAGGTAATCGTAGGCGCCCTGGCGCATGGCTTTTACGGCGGTTTCCTCGTCCCCGGCCCCGGTGGTAATGATGACCGGAATATCTGTGGAGTGGTTGAGAATGTCGAAAGCATTTCCATCATTCAAATTGAAATCGGAGATAATCACATCGCAGCGGCCGGCAGACAGAAAGCGACGGGCCTCTTCAATACTGGTGACAATCTGATATTGGTATTGGGCGGCTTCCTGTTTCATCAAACGCTTAAAAGCCATTTGATCAACCAGATCATCCTCAATATACAGTATAAATTTTTTAGAAGTATCCATATCTAACCCCTGGGGTCCGCCAAATCCCAAACGAACATCATGCTGAATCCTTAAAAGGGTATTCGCTGAGCGTCCAATAAATTTTTATTGTACGAACGGTCTCTAAAAATTGAATGTAATCAACCGGTTTAATCATATAGCCTGCAACGCTCAGGTTGAAGGAGGTATATTTATCCTGTTCATCGCGTGAAGTGGTTAACACAACAACCGGGATGCTCTTCAGTTGTGCATCCTGTTTAATAATATTGAGAAATTCCAGCCCGTTCATCCTGGGCATATTAATATCCAGCAGGATAATAAATGGTTTTTCCCGGTCGGGATCGCGGAGATAGTTTAGCGCCTCTTCGCCGTTGCCGGCAAGATGAAGCGGATTGCTTACCCGCAGTTCTTTCAACGCGCGTTTTACGGTTAAGGCGTCCACGCGGTCGTCTTCAACTAACAGGATTGGTTTGTGTGTATACATCGGATAATTCCCTGTAATTTGATGGTGCTCCTTTGGGAAAGGTAAAATAGAATGTTGCGCCCTGGCCGACTGTCGACTCCAGCCAAACTTTACCGCCGTACATTTCGATGATTTTCTTTATCAGGGTGAGCCCAACGCCGGTACTTTCGTAATCATCGCGGGCGTTCAGGGTCTGAAAAATTTTAAAGATTTTATCATGGTATTTTTGGTCAATCCCGGGGCCATTGTCGCCGACCCAAAATTTCCAGTAGTCGCCTTCTTCCCGGCAGCCGACCTTGATTTCACCCCGGGGTTTATCCATATATTTGATGGCGTTGCTAAGCAGGTTTTGGAAGACCTGCTCGATGCGGGTGCGTTCGGCGTGAACGGTGGGCAGGCATGTTTCGATGGTTACCCGGATGTGCGCCGGCGGAGAGAGCATATCGATAATAGCCGGAAGAGATTCCTGTAAATTAACGTCTACCAACTCTTCCCTGATCCGCCCCAGCCGCGAGTATTGTAAGATTCCCTCGATCAGGCTGTGCATCCGTTTTACGCGGGTGTCGAGCAACCGGAGCAGTTCCTGGCCTTCCTCATCCACTTGATCTTCATAGTCGCTTTGCAGCCAACTGGCCAGGGAGCCGATAGCCCGCAGCGGGGCCTTTAAATCATGGGAAACAATGTAAGCAAAATCTTTTAGCTCCTGGTTGGTGCTGGCTAATTCCAGGAGAAGTTTCTTTTGTTTCTCCTGAACCTCTTTACGCCTTTTGACCTCTTGTTGGAGAAGTTGATTGGCTGCCTGCAGCTCCGCAGTGCGCTCCTGAACCAGCTCTTCCAGGTGATTACGATGTTTGGCCAGTTCTTCTTCAGCCTTACGACGTTCTTGAATTTCGGTTAATAAGTCGACATTCAGCCGTTGAAGTTCTTTGGCGTTTTGTTCTTCCAGGCGCTTTGCGTGCAGAAGCTTCTCGAAAGCGGCGTCTTTCTCCTGCAATAGGTGGTTAATCTCTTTGATCATGGTGCGAAAAGCCGATTGCAACACCCCGATTTCATCCGTGGAAACTTGCCTGAATCCCACATCAAACCGTCCCTCTGCGACCCGGTTCGACACTTCGACAACTTCGTTCAGGGGCCGGGTGATTGAACTGGTCAGCCGCACCGAAATCCAGGTCAATACGATTATTCCGGCCGCCACCAGAAGTATGATAAGCGTCAGCAACTTCCGGAACCGTTTCCGGTTATACTCGAATCCGGCGTCTATGGTCTGCTGATAATGGGCGGTGGCGGCCCGGAGCGTTTCTTTTAAATCGTTGTAGCGTTGGGTCATCAGATGAAGTTCGGAGACCAGGTTCTCATTGGTCTCTTCGGTAATCATCCGCCGGCTGACCGTGCGGGCGAGCTGATAGTAGACTTCAAAGTTCTCCTGAAGCTGTTTTAGTTCCTGGTGGTGCGCCGGAAATTTGAGCTGGGCAGATTCTAATTTCCGATGCAGGGAATCGATTAAAAGATCGGTTTCCTCAAGGCCGAATTCATCCGCGCTGGCCACAGCATCTTGCATCCCCCGTTGCATGGTCGCCAATGTTTGCTCCAGGTCCCGGCTGATCTCTAATAGCGGGTACTGCTCGGATTGGATGGACTTGGTCAGCCTGTCGGTTTCCAGGTTGGCCATAATGACCAGTAGCGTAATCAGCACAAAGGCGGCTGCGGCAATGGCCGGCATGATAATGAGTTTTTGCCTGATCGATAAATTTTTACACATCTTCGATTCCCTGCCCAACCTGTTACTCGGTAATAACGATTTTTTTTACTCTATATTTACTGAGGGAGGTTTTGTTGGATATATAGCCGATTCCCCCGGGATGCGATTGCACATATTCCAGAACCTCCCGATCTGTTTTCTTCTCCGGCGGCGGTACTCCCCGGCCGGTGAAAATTTGTTTTTGCCAGTACGCCTTAATTTTGGATACTTTCTTTCGGTGGATATGTTGACTGAAGTATTCCCGGGTTCCGGCGTTTTCCACCAAATCTACCGGCTCTATGGATACACCGTTTTTCCAGTGCATTTGTTTTTTGAGATAGATTTTGGAAAGCTGTTTGAGTGTAAGCGTATCAGTCGGTACATCTTCGTGAACGATCACCTGAAAGCGCCGTTCGGGTTGGCCGATTACCGCGGCGCTCCACAGGAGAATCACATAAACGATGCCGATAAGTACGAGGCGATTGATCGGGTTCATCTATTATCCTTCTTTATCCGAAGTTGTTTCCATGATTCGGTTCTCCGTTTTCCTTCTAACAGGCGCCCTTTCCTAAAAAACCGCTGAGAGGCTAAAAATAGCGTATCGGCTTTTTAGCGGTTTATCCAGATAAGGATTAACAAAGGCGTCCTCAACAAAAAAACCGCTATTCCAGTGGTGCTCTGCTTTAAAAGCTAACTGGGAGGAGAGGTTTAGTTTAATTCCGATCGTATAGTCTTTGTTGTATTTAAAATCCATTTGAGTTTTGTTTACCATGGGAATAAAGACGTCGGGAATATCAACATCGTGTGCGGTGAGAAAGTCCGCCTGCCAATTGATGGTGATTATATCGTTCAGGTGAAAGCCGCCGTGAACATAGTAAGCAGAGACGAACAGATCGGCGTTGGTAAACAGCAAACCCAGGTATTCGGAGCGAACAAAAAAGTGTTCGCGGGTGAGATCGAGGGACAAATATGCATCCCGTATGGTTTGTTGGCCCAGCAACCCATCTTCGCTAAAGGTAAGGCCGCCTTTTACTTCCCCAATTTGGCCTCCGAGGGCCAGGCGCGCCCCCTCGATTGGCGTAGTAATCCAGACCTGGGCTCCCATTCCTTTTTCGATGTCGGATTCCCCGGTTCGTATCACCAGTTGATTGGTGAGCAAGTCCCGAAACTTAAACCACTCCCGCCAGTTCCAATGGCCGGCGTAAGCGTCAAAAGCAAATTCCCAGGCGGTTGCGGTTCCCAGGGTGTAGGAGAACGAGAGGCCGTCAACGGTCTCGTTCATGTAGCTGCCCTCCCCGTAAGGGCTGTAAGGAAGCCGGTAAAAAGGAATCAAAGTGCCTACATCCCGGATTTCGTTATAAATCCCGTAGGGCAATTGAATTTTACCCACCTTGATCGAGGTGCTTGGGCCGGGCCGGTATTCGTAGAAAGCCCAGTCGAGCTCTACATCTTCTTTAAACCCCATAACCGGACTTTGCCCCACGCGTTCATGGGCAAATTGAATGACAAAGTTGTTGCGTTCGTCCAGGTCGTAGCGGAATTGCAGCGCCAGGGCCCGGTAATCGCTGGTCCCATCCCTGGTAATCCCAAAGATTTGGCGGCCGTTCGTAATTGCGTACGCCTGGGTCAAGTAGCCATGGATGCTCAGTTTTGATTGGGCGTAAGAGATTCCCGCAATCCCAATCAGAATCGCCAGTAATGATGAGAGTTTTCGCATCTTAAGAACCTTCTCTATTCTTCAAAACCATGCAACCTTTCTTTTTTCACAATACTGTCATTTCCACTATGATTACAGTACGGCCGATAAACTTAAGATAAAGACTTCTGTTCTGGCCGGTTTGACGGAATAATATCCGAACTTCCGGTTCGAATATCTTTTTTATTGGTACTCCTCTGCCAGTCAAAATTCGTATCAACTCGGTCGCCCTCTTCTTCTTTAAAAGCTGGTTGCGATGCTTATGATTAAATACTGCATTGACGGCGGAGAATCGGGTGGATAGTCGTCATAGTATTCATCGAGGACAAAACCCCTGTTCCAGTGAAATTCCCCCCGCAGAACGATTTGAGTTGTGGGATGAAGAGTTATGGAGAGCCCGGTGTCATGATAATAGTGGGCATCCAGCGGTTCGAGGCTAAATGGAGAGACAGGAAGGTCATAAATATAATAGGTGGTGTATTGCCCGTGAAGCTGAACCAGCGGATGAATCTGCCAACCCGTTTGAACATAAAATCCGGTGGCGCTAAAATTGTTTTCTTTAAAATAGTAGCGGGTTAATTCGGATTTCAGGCTGGCGCTGGAAACGGCGGCGTCAACGGTAAAGTTGACTACCGACAGGCGTTCCCGCCCCAGGCCGAATTCGGGAGAAAAGCTATACCCGCCTTCACCAATGGCCGTATACCCGGAGACGCCCACGGTAAGCTCTGCAAAAGGAGGAGAGAGCATTAACCGTCCTCCGATCGCTTGTTTAATAGTGGGCGTATCCGTGATAGTGATCTCTGCTCCATTGATGGGGTTTTTCAGAATAACGTAGCCTTTCCAGTCCCATTCCCCTCCATAAATATCTGCACGAATTTCCCAATCACCCGGAGTGAAAATATTTGCGCTCATCGTCAGGCCGCTTACCGTCTCGCTGGTATAGGTTCCTTCCCCGTAAGGAGCATAAGGCAGGTGGTAAAAAGGAAGCAGTGTGCCCACATCCCGAATCTCGTTGTAAATTCCAAAGGGCAGTTGAATTTTGCCAAACTTGGCGCTGATAATATTGTTGAATCGATGTTCCACAAAGGCCCAGTCGAGCAGAACATCTTGTTCCGTCGACATGGCCGGGCTGTAACCCTGGCGGCGATGGCTGAATTGCACCACAAAACTGTTCTTGGTTTTCGTATCGTAGCGAAATTGAATGGCCAGATTGCGGTAATCGGATGTCCCCTCTTGGGGGATTCCGAATATCTGGTGCTTATAGCTTTTGGAGAATGCCTGGGAAAGGTAACCGTGTACGCTGAACCCATCCTGGGCAAGCAACGGCGCCGGAATGCAGAGCAGCAGTAATCCACAAAAAATGTTAAATATTCTCATGTCTTATCCCACATACTTGTGGCCCGTTCCTGCCGGATAGGAGCAACATCGGTAAAAACGGGTGAAATTTTCCAAGCTCTCTATTTAGAATTAGTCTGTTTTCACCAATTCAACTGTGAGGGTAGCCGGTTCCGGTATTCCATCTTGTGTAAAATCAAATTCCTGGTCCGGCACCACGATGCGCAAAGTGTTCTCATTCAGTGTATATGTTCCTGAACGAGGATCGCCGGTGTCCGGGGCAATGGTGATCTGATTTCCCTGAACGGTAATACGCCCGGTTTCTACCTCGGTGTCGCCCAGAAAGGTTGTGGCAGATGTATAGCTGGAATCGTCCGCAATAGCCATCAAATAACTGACGCCGTATTGGCTCAGATTCACTACCTGGCTGGAGTCGTTGGGGTTCGCAAATTCAAAATAGACGCCTGTCCAGGAGCCAACCATCTCCCAATCTGATTGGGTTTGTACCGGATCGGTGTTGTTGTCGGGATCCGTACCGCTACTGCTGCATCCCCAAATACCAAAGAACAAACAGGTTGCCAAAACCATCCCTACATACGCGTGATACTTTTTCATCATTCCTCCCTGAATTGTTAAGCGGCTGCAATTTTTCCACAGCAACAAATTAAACTTCCTTATTATTGACCGTCTAACTGCACGATTCGAAAATAATATCGACGTAAGGCGTTCAAATCATTAGTTCTTAAACTCACATAAGCATTCTGAAGCCGTTACAAGTACATTGGAAACTAACTTTTGGTAGCTTTGGCGCTTGAATCAAACTATGAACATCCCCCCATAATTTTCCCCGGCCAGCAGGGAGGGAGACAGGGGAGACGTCAGCAGCAAAAAAGACATCTTAAAACTTGAAAAAATTTAGCTTACAGTAAGCAGCATTGAATAAAACGACACTTTTTCAGACATCCCCCGGTTTCGTCAGCTCAGCCGGCAGTTCCGGCAGGAGGCTGAGCTGACGAAACCGGCAAATGCAAAAGTGTTGTTCGTTTATAGTGTTTCATGCCGGTTGTTCTTGTCAGTAGCATGTTCCTCCTTTTGGAATGCATCGACTGCGTCGATGCAGCATCAACGCAGTTGATGCATTCCAAAACAAGCCATAGAATCAAAAGCAACACGAGACCAACAAAAACAATTGTCATACAGCAATAGTTCTACTTTAACACTTTGGTTTTCATGTCGCCCCTATGGGGTTTAAACACTATAAATTGTTCGTATTCCGGCGCTTCGCAGCGGGCTTTCTTATTTTGCCCCTTCGGGGCTATTTCGATATTCCAGCCCCGAAGGGGCGTGATAAAATAGCCCGGAGCAACGCTCCGGGGGAAAGATCGTCGAAAATGTAGCCCCGAAGGGGCGCACTAAACCAGTGTTCGAAAATATGTATTCTATTTTAAAAGTCTTATAGAGGCGTGAATAAATTCGAGAAGACCGCCGGTTCTCCGGAATGCGGCTACCGCGGCAATCTATCTTCGCGGATTAATTCACGCCTCTATAAGTGCAATTACTTGTTTCTTGTGAGTTCTGCGACCCTGTGGAAATCTTGCCTAAGTTGAGTAAACGCAGGATATTTTCAGCAGAAATCCGTTTAATCAGCGGGTTTCTGCGTCAAATTAACTTCAAGACAGGATTGGTGTTAATATTCGGCGGGTTTTTCCGCGACGCAGATTATGGAGATTCCCGATCACCCGCCGGAGGCTTTCCAGATTGTGGGCCGGCGCAAACACATCAACATAGGGAAGCGCCGCCTGCATTCCCCGCGTCGCCGGTTCGTAATTGGCATGTCCTGCCAGCGGGTTCAGCCAGACCACCCGGGCCGCTTTATGGTGGATTCGGCTCATTGTCTCGGACAGTAGTTCCGGGTTGCCGGTATCCCAGCCGTCGCTCAGAATCAGCACCACGGTGCGATCATCCAACATATTCTTGCGGTAATCATCCCAAAATTGCCGGAAGGATTCCCCGATCCGGGTGCCGCCGGACCAATCCGGGACGCTCCCGGCAAGCTGATCCAGCGTTTCCTTAAAATTTCCCGTTCGAAGCTGCTCGGTTACCCGGTGCAAGCTGGTGCTGAACACAAACGTTTCAATCCGGCTATACAGGCTTTGGAAGGCATAGATAAACTGGATCAGAAAGCGGCTGTAGAGGTCCATGGACTTGCTCACATCGCAGAGCAGGACAATTTTTAACCGTTTTTTCCTGCGGCGGCGATAAGCCAGGTCAATAATATCGCCGCCGCGCCGCAAGTTCATTCGCAAAGTGCGTCGCAGATCAAAGGAGTTGCTCCGGCGATCTTTTTCATAGCGACGCTGGAGACGGGCGGCCAGCATCCGGGCAATGCTATTGATCAGCCGGGCAATCTCGTCTAATTCATCGTCACGGAAAGCGCTGAAATCCTTACGGCCCATCACCTCTGCGGCGCTGTAGGCGGCCAATTCGGCGCTCTCTTCCACCGGGCGTCCGTACAGCCAATCCTTCAGCGCCTGGAACGAGGGCTGGCTTCGGGAAGCATCCGGCGATTTTTTCTGCTTCCCTTCTTCGGCAACCTCCTTGATTTTGGAATCCACCCCCCGGGCCAGGTTGTCCCAGTAATCCCGGTAAAACTCATCAAACAGCCGCTGTTCCGCCCGGCTCTTCGTCAGAACCGCCCGGAGCAACAGGCGAAACGTTTCGGCGGTATCGAAGGGGATCGCTTCCAGGGCGCGTAAAGCGTCGCTTTGCTCGCGCGGGCCCATCCCCATCCCCTTCCCCCGTAAATAACGGCAGAAAGCAACCACATGGGCGCTGAGTTCGGTATGGCGGGTGGGCAGCTTTTTCATGGTTTAATCCCGGTAAAACAAGAGATTCCCTATCCATTCAATGCACTGGCATTTTTTTTACTTGATCGAAAGTACAGGAAATCGTTTTCGATTGAATCGAACCTAAATACTGACGGTTCGTTTATTTTTTGGCCGGTTTTCGAAATTCTTGGTGATTTCCTATTCGAAAGTTCTTGTTTGGGGAAAATTCATGCTTGGCCACAGTTTCATACACAGAACCTTTGGTTTTACGTGGATATCAATCGAGGACTGTCCAACTGGTAAGTTTCCAGATGATAGCCGGAAAACAAAAAAGATGGGCGCATGTCAAATTGCACAATGGAAAGCCGTTAAAACGGCTATGTAATAATTTCTTTCTCATTAACACCGCCCCGGTAGCCGGGGCAGGTGTTAATGACATCTTGCAGCGATCATTTAACCGTTTCAACGGTTTTTAAAGAATGTCTGTAAAATACAATTTGTCATGCGCCCCCCCAAAATGCATTTTACTCTCATTAAAACATTACCTTAGGTGCGAAGATTAAATTTTGATAACCTCGAAAAATTTAAGCGAACCGTAAGTCTAATCTCTAATCTCTAATCTCTAATCTTTAATCTTCAATCTTCAATCTCTAATCTTGTTTCACCGGCGTCCTGCAGTCCCGGCATCAGGCAGTTTAATTGCTGTCTTCTAATTTACGACCGGAATCCGGATGGGCAAAGTAATTCGGCGCTCTTTTTTTCCAAACAAAGGTCTTTGCCCCGGCTGACCGGGGTCTTAACCGGTATCCCGGTCGGGATGCTGTTGCAGACCGCCAGGGAAACTGTTGTGGAGTCCAGGAGTGTCAAGCTTCAGCTTGACACTCCTGGACAGACAGGTGTTTCTGTTCGCTTATAACAGCTCATCCGGCCCGGTCAAACTGAAGTTTGACACTGCTCTCCGCTCAGCAGGGTCAAACTAAAGTTTGCCACTGCTCTCCGCTCAGCAGGGTCAAACTGAAGTTTGCCACTGCTCTCCGCTCAGCAGGGTCAAACTGAAGTTTGCCACTGCTCTCCGCTCAGCAGGGTCAAACTGAAGTTTGCCGCTCCTCTCCGCTCAGCAGGGTCAAACTGAAGTTTGACACTCCTATCTGTTAAATGGCCTGTCAAACTCCGGATAATTTTTCTAAGATCATCAACGGCTTTGCTGCCGTTTCTGCAGTATTGTAATCGCCTCATGGTGGAAAACAGATTATTTGACAATCTCCTTCCGGGGCAGTTTCTCGTCGCGCATAGCGGTGTGGTAAACCAGCGAGGCCACAATCACCGACATCTGCATCAAATCGCCTTTGTGAATACGGTCGAGCACATCCATATTGGTATGCCAGGTGCGGCTGAAATAATCAAGGGGGTCCTGGATAAACTGGAACCCGGGGATGCCCACGGCGTCAAAAGCCATGTGGTCGGTGCCGCCGGTGGTGCGGATGGAAATGGTGCTTGCTCCCATATCGTGGAAAGGCTTGAGCATGGCTTCGAAAAACGGTCGGGCGGCGTCATTCTCCTGCAAATAAATGCCCCGGATTTTGCCGGCGCCGTTGTCGATGTTGTAATAGGCGGAAACCAGTTCTTGCCCCGGTTTTGCATCTCCCTTTTTCGGGTTGCCAAAGTGTTTTTCGGCGTATCCCCGGGAGCCTTTCAGCCCCTGCTCTTCGCCGCCCCACAGGGCGATGCGGATGGTGCGGCGGGGCTGCACTTCGAGTGTTTTCAGAATGCGCACGGCTTCCATCACCACCGCCACACCGGCCCCGTCATCGGTAGCGCCGGTACCGCTGTGCCAGGAATCCAAATGCCCGCCCAGCATGACCAGCTCTTTCTTGCGTTTCCGGTCTACACCGGGAATCTCGGCAATCACATTATAGCCCAGCGAATCCTGATCATAAAAAGTGTTTTGAATATTGATGCTGAGTGTGACCGGTATTTCCCGTTCCAGCAGGCGAGCGATGCGGTTGTAGTGCTCCATAGCAATCACGACGGCCGGCAGAGATTCTTCCTCATTGGGGTTCCAGGAGCCGCCGGACGTCACCCGCAGTGTGCCGTGTTCAATACTGCTGGACTCGACAATAACTGCGGCGCCTTCTGCTTGCAGAAACTTTTTGATTTCCTTTTGTTTGCGTCGTCTTTCCCGCCATTTTTTCCGCCGTTCCGCATAGGGGGATTTTCCGGCCGGATCCGGCGCTGCCGCTAATTCAGCCAACTTTTCCTGGTCATGGCGGGCGGCTTCCGGTTCAAAGTAGGTCTTCGCCTTACGGGGTTCACCCACCAGAACGATCAGCCCGGCGGTTTTTCCCTTAAAATCCTCTAAATTGTCGTTCAGGCGGATTAGAATCGGCGTCCCGGTAACTGCGCTGTCGGCGCCGGGGGTCCAGGCTTTGGGATGGGCGATAATGTTCATATACTGCGGTTCCAGCATCTCCACCGAGTATTTCTCCGTGCTCCAGCCCCGGCCAAAGGTTCCCCACGGTTCCAGATGGGCGTTTTGCAGTCCCCAGGAACTGAGTTGATCCTTACACCAATTTGCCGCGGCCATGTAGGAGGGCGAGTTGGTCAGGCGGCCCCCGAAGACATCGGTCAGGTAACCCAGGGTCTCCATCACCTGGGAATTTTTTAGGCCTTCATGTTTGATTTTGGTAATCATTTGCAGATCAACCTGCTCCTGGCCCAAGAGTGAAAGGGTGAATAGCAACAACAATCCCAAAGCCATCTGACGAATAACGGGCATTTTTATCCTCCGATTGGTTTGATCGACACGTAGATTTAATGGCGGATTGGCGCGTAGATAGCCGGACATGTTCAGGTCGGCAATACAAAACAAGAACAGAATATAGTTGTCTATTCCGGAAATAAAAAATCAAAATTCGCAGAAAGATGTCATTCCGGTTGATGCGGAAGGGGGAATTCCATAAATTGTCGCCCGTTTAACATGGAGACGACAGGTAGAAAATGACTGATAAACCCCAGGAAGCCTCGCCGGCCGAGGCCCCGTCCCGCAAGGAAGTGTGGACGATGTTTGATCGAATTGCCCATCGCTACGATTTGCTGAACCGCCTGCTTTCGATGGGCCGGGACGTGGTGTGGCGCAAAAAAGTTGCCGGGCATTTACCGCCGCGTTCCCCCTTAAACGTGCTGGATTTAGCGACCGGCACGGCCGATTTGCTCCTTTCCATGACCCGGCACAACCCGGCCGTGGCAGAGGGAGTGGGGATCGATCTGGCCGAGAAGATGCTGGAAATCGGGCGGAAGAAGATCCGCAAAGCCGGGCTGGAGGAGAAGCTGCGCCTGCAAACCGGCGATGCGGTGCAGATCCCATTTGATGATCAGCAGTTCGATGCCGTGACGATTTCCTTTGGCATCCGCAATGTGGTGGATGTCTCCCAATCGCTGCGGGAGATGCACCGTATCCTGAAGCCGGGCGGCCGGGAGATTATCCTGGAGTTCTCCCTGCCCGCCAACGCCCTGATGCGCCGCTTGTACCTGTTCTATTTCCGGCACATTTTGCCCCGGGTGGGCGGCTGGATTTCCGGCGACAAC
>JAJRYW010000619.1 GCA_024275555.1 Calditrichota bacterium
GCCGTAGGGCGCCGGAGGGGTTGCACCACCCCACCCCCTAAGCTGCATGTGCGTTAACCTTAGCAAATTTACAACGATTGTAGGCAAAATTCTCCTCCTTTTGTAAGGAGGAGACAGATTTGCGATGCGTTCAGAGAGCAAATCAGGGGTGGTTGCGCGCGAGAAACAACTTCTCAGACACTTCTCAACCACCCCTGCATCGTTCGCTGGACGCTTCACGACGCGGTCCCCTCCTTGTTCAAGGAGGGGAGTTTTGTGCGCCTAGCCCGAATATCGCCAATACAGGAAATCTGGGACAGGATGGTTTAGTGGGACCCTATCCCCCATACCCACGCTATAGTTGCAAAGCATCGCTCAGGCGGGCAAATTGCCAGCCGCGCTCCCGGCAGTGCTCAACAAACCGGGGAATAATCTCCATGAGCCGTTGTTCGGTAAGGGGCGAATCGTGGAAGACCAGGATATCCCCGGGGCGGGCCGAGGAGCAGAGGTGTTTCAGCACCCGCTCCGGCGGCCAGCGGAAATCATTGGCCATCAACGACCAGAGCACCAGCCGCTGCTGACGCCGGCGCAGAATCTTCCGCAGGGAGGCCGAAAAAATCCCGTAAGGGGGACGGAACAGGGCGGGACGCCGGCCAAGCTGCTGTTCCATCAAGGCGTCGCAGCAATCCAGGGAGCGGCGCAAGTTTTTGGGCGAAAGCAGATTTACGGGCAGATGAAAAAAGGCATGGCTGCCCAGATCATGCCCCTGGTAGGATAAATCATCCAACTGTCGCCGCCAGCGAAACAGATTTTCACCGCTGAGAAAAAAGGCCGCCGGCGCATGGTTCTCCCGCAGCCATTCCAGCAGCGGCGCGGTTGCCGGCGGATAGGGGCCGTCATCAAAAGTAAGGTAAAGGGTGTTTTGCTCCGGCGGCAACTGCCAGATAATCTCCGGAAAGGGACGGTAAAAAACCTTTGCCAGATAACGATGTACACTCATGAAGATGATTTCCAATTGAACAGTTGGAAAAAACCGGCGAATCCGGCTGTTAAAATGTAGGGCGTTTGCAGCAGTTCCGCCGGCAAAAAGTATCGCCAGAGGTCGCGCCGCTTTAGAATGGAGAGCGCTAGAAAAACCACCAGCGCTTCCGGAAGAATCTTCATCCCTAACACCGACAGAGCCACCAGGCCGCTGATGAGGTTGAGCGCGTAAAACAGCGGCAGAAGAAAAAATCCCAGGTAGAACAGGTAAATCGAGAGCAGAATAGCCAACACTCCCACCCCGGGATAATGGCTCCCTTTCGAGGCCCAGCGGGCCCGCTGCCGGAAAAACTGCCGGATCGTATCGACCGGGCGGGTGTAGTTGATCGAGCGGGGATCGAGGTTATAGCGCACCTGCCAGTTCGTATAGTGATGCACATTCTGCATAAACAAGTCGTCGTCGCCGGAGGGGATATGCTCATGCCCGGCAAAACCGCCCACCTCGTCATACGCGGCCCGCCGGTAGCTCAGGTTGCTCCCGTTGCAGATTAAGGGATACCTGTTGCCGATGGCGCCCACCCCGCAAAACACCAATCCGGCAAACTCCAGGGTTTGCAGTTTGTGGAACCAGGTTTTCTCCGAGGCCGGATCAAAACTGGTCAGGCCGGCAACCAGCCCGACCTCCGGCCGGTAGTGAGCTACCATGGAGGCAATCCAGCCCGGCTGCACCCGGCAATCGGCGTCGGTGGTTAAAATAATCTCCCCCCGGGAAAATTTAATCCCATAACTGATGGCGGTCTTTTTGTAGGTCGGCCTGGGGCCGTTATGATCATGGCGCAGCAGGCGTACATTTTGCACCCCGGTGCGGGCAATGAAGCTCTCCACCACTTTGGCGGTGTCATCGTTAGAGCGGTCGTCTACTACAATTACCTCATACTGTTCGGCGGGATAGTCCTGCCGGACCAGACTCTTTAGCGTCGTTTCAATCGAGGCCGCTTCGTTCCGGGCCGGTACAATCACCGAGACCGTCGGCTGCCAGGTATTTTTACGGCGCTGGCGGCGTTGCTCGCGCAGGACGCCCATCGCGAAGAAGAAAATCAGGAGGGAGTAAAAACTGCCCAGCATGAACAAGGGGAGATCGAGTATCATTCGGTTGGTTTCTCGTATGGCAGGTTGGGCGCGGGATAGGCCTCGCCGGCCGTTTGTGTTTCCGACGCGGCTTCTGCCGCGGCGCGGCAGCCATTGCGGGCCTCCCGCAGTTGGAAGACATAGTAAATCCCGGAGAGCGCCGGCAGCAAGAAGTTGATCAAAAAAATCAGCAAGGAAGCGTTGAATACGGCCGCCTGGGAAACCGCAAATTGAGAGTAAAAATACACCGAGACGCTTTCCCGAATGCCCAGGTCGCCGAAAGTGAGCGGCAGGAGGGTTTTCACAAACAGGGTCGCGCTGACCGCCTGCCAGGATTGCAGAAAGGAAACATCGGTAAAGGCGCGCACCAGCACGTGGTACTGGAACAAAATCACCAGGAACCACAGGCCGGTTAACAGCAATACGATCAGCGTATCTTTGCGAGTAAGATGATCGTAGGCGCTCAGCATTACGCCCAGCTTAGACTCCGGGCGCAGGCGCTTGCGAAAACCGGCCAGCAACCGCCTTACCCGGCCGGGATTCAGTAAAATCAGCCAGAACAGGGCTATCAGCACAGCGCCTGCTCCCAGCAATGCTGCCGGAAAAGTGAGATGAAACAGTTGCTTTTGGGCAATCATCAGCGCCAATGCGGTACCGCCCAGGGTAAACACCACCACCTGGTTGGCGGCTTTGTCGAGCACATTCAAGCCGGTAATCACCAGGCGATCTTTGCCCTGGAAGAACAACCCCCGGCCCAATTCGCCCAAACGCCCCGGCGTTACCAGGCCCAGGGTGTAGCCGAACATCAGGGAACCGAACACCTCCCGGGACGGTGTATCCGGGTAGCGATGTTTGAGCAGGTAGCGCCACTTCAGGTAGGCTAAAAAGATGTTGGGGATTAATAAGAGCAGGCAGATCAGCACATTTACCAAATCTGTGTTCTGTAAGGCCTGTATGATCGATTCGCGCCGGTTCACCTCCCGGTAAAGGAAAGCAACGATCAAAATCCCGGTGATTAATTTAACCCAGTAAATCCATTTGTGCTTGGTCATAGAATTTGTTTCAATCCGGAAAACTTGTTGATTTTATTTTTCTTCGATCTGCTTTTTATAAAGTCATGCTGAGGTTGATGCTGGGCGCAACCACAAAATTCGAGCGGCCTTCATATTTGTTGATTTGCTGAATCCCGGCAACCTCCAGGTTGACGGCAATATTTTTACTGAGCTTTAATGCCACGCCGCTGTTAAGAACCCAACCCCATCCCCACTGTTTTGGATGTTCCTCTAAATTTCTGATCCCAACCGCCGGGCCCAGGGCAAGGTAGGGATGAATTTTATGGTGATTCGGCAGCCAGACGACCAGTTGCCCGGCCCCGCCGCCGCCCTCTAACCCGCGGCCGCCGAATGCGAACGCGACTGTCGGTATAAATCCAAAACGGGTTCTTGAGTTCTTATCGTTCAAGAGGATAATATTCGAGTACGATAATCCATATCGTTTTTCCTCGATATTATCAGAAAGATCATACCATCCTTTAAACTGCATGGTAAAATAGTCGGAGACGCCGTAACGGAAAGTGAACTCTCCGCCAACGGCTGTTTCTTTCCCAATTCGGTGAGGACGGGTCTCCGGCAGCCAACCAACGCCTCCAACCACCTGAATCTTCTTTTTGGAGAGCGGCGCCGGGGGCAGATTGACGGAAGGACTGTAAACGAGACTTGGCGTACAACTTGAGAACATCAGAAAACAAACAAAGTTCAATCCAATAAACCGATACTTTTTTTTCATCCGGCTTTTCCCCTCACCCGTTTGCGGAAACCATAGTTCTTATTTGACAAATCGCTCATCGTCTTAAGCACATCCACCGTTCACAAATCAAGCAAATTTAAACCGGTATCCGGGTCGGCACTACGTTTTATTTTTTCATCAAAAGGGGTGATGACCGCTTCCAGGGTCACTGCTACGGTTCCCTCAAAAAAATGGCCGGCGACAGCCCGGTAGTCGCGATCCCCCAGCACCACATGTGCGTGCACAAAGGGCGTTCCATCCACCAGGCTGATGTTTCCCGAAAAGGAAATCAGCTCGTAGACATCTTTAAACTGCTTGCGCAGGTAGGTTTTCTGCTCGCGGTCAAAAAAGCCCAGTTCCACTTGTTCCAGCGCGCCGACGGCCGAGATACTCCCACTGTGAATCTGTTGGGCAACCAGAAAATCCCGCAGGGTTTCCGCAACCGAGGCGCCGCGCATGATCCGCAGCAGGTAGCCGTTCTCCATTTGCCGGAAAGTATAGCGTGCATCCGCTTCCAGCGTTTCTTCCCGGCGGCTGGAAACCTGTCCAGCCTTTCCTGCCCGGGCCTCTTCGACGCCCAGGTTGGCCAACTGATCGGCGCGTTCGTTATATTTCACCCCGGCGTGGCCTTTTACTTTTTTAAAGACAACCTGCTTTTTTTCGATGAACGGCAGCAGTTGCTTCCACAAATCCTGGTTTTCCACCGGCGTTTTTTTGGCGGTCACCCAGCCGTTCCTGCGCCAGCGCTCATACCATTTTTGGTTGATGCAGTTGACCAGGTAAGCGCTGTCGGCGTAGATGGTGATGGGCGCATCGGCCTCCGCGACCTGCTCCAGGGCCTGAATACAGGCGGTCAGTTCCATGCGGTTGTTGGTGGTGTTTTTCTCGCCGCCGTGGATTTCCAGCACCTCCCGGCCGCGCAGAATCACCGCGCCCCATCCGCCGAGATTCGTCCGTTTCTGATTGTCGGAACAGGCCCCATCACAATAGATGACGATTTTTTCGTTGCTCATCGTTCCTCGCTAGGTTTCGGAGTAAAATTTGATATGCGGGTCCAGGGCGTCGCGGAGCGCATCGCCCAGGAAGGAAAATCCCAGCACCAGCACCATAATCGCCAGGCCGGGAAAAATAGTCATATGGGGCGCTTCCCAGAAATAATTGGCGCCGTCGGAGAGCATCCCGCCCCAACTGGGCGTGGGCGGCTGGGTTCCCAATCCCAGGAACGACAGGCCGGCCTCGGCGATGATCATGGTAGCCATCCCCAGGGCGCCCATCACCAGCACCGGGTTGAAGGTGTTGGGCAAAATATGCCGGGCAATGATGCGGGTTTGGGAGTAGCCCAGGGCCCGGGCGGCCAGCACATACTCTTTTTCTTTCTCCTTCAGCACCTCCCCGCGCACCAGGCGGGCGTAGCCTTTCCAGCCCACAATGCTCAGGGCAATCACCACATTGCTGAAGCTGGGCTGTAAAATCGCCATAATGGCGATGGCTAACAGGATGCCCGGAAAGGCCAGCATAATATCGGTCAGGCGCATCAGGATTTCATCGATCCAGCCGCCCCGGTACCCGGCAATGGCGCCTACCAGCATCCCCAGCACCGCGCTGACCGATACGGTGATTATTCCCACCATCAGGGACACCCGGGTTCCGTAAATCACCCGGCTGAGAATATCCCGGCCCAGGTCATCCTGGCCAAACCAGTGCAGCACACTGGGAGCATGGAAGCGTTCCACAAGCTGTTGCTGGTAGGGATCAAATGGGGCCAGCAGCGGGGCCGCCAAAGCGACCACCACGGCAAAGAGCACAATCACCAGGCCGACGCCCCCCAGGGGATTGCGCAGCAAGCGGGTCAGCGTATATCTCCAAAAGGAGAATTCCGCCGCCCGGTTGGCAGAAGAGGTTACCGATGCAATTTCTTGAGCGCTCATAAAATGATCAATGACAATCCGGAACAAAACTTACATTAGCAAAAAGATGGAGAACCGCTGCCCTTCCCCTAAATCATCCTGGAAGGGGGTGTAGCTGTAATCAAAATGGAAGAAGGATTTGCGGATGCCCAGCCCGAAACTGACGCTGCGGCTTTCGTACCCGGTTTGATAGCCGGCCCGCAGCACCAACTGTCTCCACAGGGTCGCCTCTGTGCCCAGGTGGATGCGCAGGTTTTCTTCAAACGGTTTGACCATATCGGCGGCGAAGAGCAAATCCAGTGAACCGGATGACTGCGGCAGGGTATACATGGCCCCGGCGCGGAACAGTTTGGGCAGGGAGGTTTTTTCATTTTGCAGCGTATTCATACTGCCCAGGTTCTGGATCGAGGCGGCCAGGGCGGTGTGTTTACCCAAACCGGTATAGCGCACCCCCAGGTCAAAGGCGTAACCGGTAGCCGATTCCACACAAATTTTCTCGAACAAGTATTTGGCGGTGATTCCGGCGTCGAGAGCCGGGCTGAGACGGCGGGCGTAGGAAACGCCCATGGAAATATAGTGGGCGCTGGTTTCTTCCAGCGGATCAACCGAAGGAATATCGCGCACTTCGATATCTCCCACGTTCACATTGTAAACATGAAAGGCCAGGGAAGACTTTTTCCCGGCAAATTGCACCGCCCCAAACTCACCGGTTACATCAAAAATCCAGACGTTGTGCATAAACCCCAGGTTGGATTGCTTTGCCCCCATCAGCCCGGCCGGGTTCCAATAGGCGGCATAGGCGTCCTGGCTGACCGCGGTATAGGCTTCTCCCATTCCGGCGGCGCGGGCGTCTACCCCAACTTTCAGGAAGGCCATCCCGGTCTGGCCGTTATTTTCAGACCCGGCCCGGAGGGAAGCAATCCCTGTGATCATTAAGAAGAGAATCAAAACTTTATACATATGGAAATCCTGATTTTATTATTTTCTTTGCGTTCTTTTATTACCGTGCACTTTTCATATTAGCCACGGATCAGCACTGATTTGTACGGATTTCTTTTTGTATTTGCCGGCTTTGACCCCACTTTATTAAAGGCATGCCAGTTTCCTAAAAATCCGTGTTGATCCGTGTTGATCCACGGCCTCTACTATAGCACACGACAGTAAATACCTTTTCGTATCTTTCCAGCAAAAAAGAAGAAGTCAAAATTAAAATAAAAATTGCCAGGAAAACACATGGCTGGCTCCTTCGTCGATCAGGTCATCTAAGAAGGCATAATCTAAGGTGACATTTAGTTTTTTAAAAGCCTGAAATTGCAGTCCGCCCCCGAACGTAAGGCGGTCATGGTCATACCCGGCCCGACCGGCGACACCCGGGCCTTGTATTTCCACCCCGAAGTGGTGCTTTTCCTCTCCTTTATCATTCCACTCAAAGTCGTATGCCGCCGCTAACCCTTTAACGGGCAAGCGGTAATAAGCGCCCACTTTCTGGGTCAGGGGAAAGGCATTTTCCAGGTCCGAGCCGCGGGTGAACAGGTCATTGGTGTTGGAAGCCAGGCTGGCGTTGACATCTTTTAACTGGTAGCCGATCGACAGCTTTTGGTGCACGCGCAAGAGCAGGCCGAAATCAAACCCCAGGCCGGAACCGCTGTAGTTGAATTCCTGGTTATCATCCAGGCCTTCATTGAGAAATTTGACGGTCAGCCCCAGGTTAATCAAATTTGAAGGCAGATTTTTAAGATTGCCATCCGCCTGGGCCAGGGCAATCAGCTTTACCCCAAATGATAGCGCAATGGCGTTCAGGCCGTGATTTACCTCCCCGACGTCCTGGCCTATCGAATTGTAGGCCCGAAAATTATCCACCCCGCTACTGATCCAGGTCAGCGAGGCCCCGGCAATAGGGGGCAGCGGAAGAGCAAATCCGACAATATTAAAACGCCGGTCCAGCGACATGTTGCTGTAAGAGATTGCCGCACGGGGGTGATCCAGGGCCGGCAGCGCGGCCGGGTTGTAGTAGGCGCCGAATCCATCCGGCGGTGCAGCCACCTGGGCGTTGCCCATCGCCTGGCCGCGAGCGCCGGCGCCAATCCTTAAAAACGCCCCGGAAAAACCGCCGCTGCCCTCGGCAAACATCCAAAGGGGAAACAGCAACACAATGATAAGCAGAAAAGTTTTCATATTTTTATCCCATGAATCTTGTTAGCCTGTCTTGAAAAGCCGATTCTTAGTATCCGGTTAATTAATAATGGCAATTTTGCCCCAGGTAACTTCCCCGCCCACTTTGGCGCGGAAAAAGTAGACCCCGTTGTCCACCAGGCGGCCATTATTATCCTTGCCGTCCCACACGATGGCGTGGTCGCCGCCGTTGGCGTAATTTTCCCGCAGCGTGGTCACCCGTTCCATGGCAAAGTTGTAAATTTCCACCGTGACCGGCCAGGGCTGTTCAATATCAAACTGAAAGCGGCAGGGGCGGTCTCCATGCAGGGGCGAAAAGGGATTGGGATAGGCGTACACTTTGGGATCCTGGCGCTCCCGGGTGCTGACAAAGCTGCGAAAGACCGTCCAATCGAAGCCGTTGTTGGCCGTGGCAGCCAGGCCGTCCAGGGAACCCACCCAAAGCCGGTGGTTGCTGCTGCCGGCAACCGGGGAAGTTGCCACAGAGTAAAAGGTGCTGCTGTAAATTCCTTCCCCGCTAACCCGGTCGCGGATGGGCGGCATCAGGAACCAATTCTGGCCATTATCAATGGTTTTATAGACCCCTTTCTCGGTAGCTACATAGACGGCGGAATCGAAAAAAGCGATATAGCGCGGGAAGGTTCCGTCAGAAAGCTCTTCCCGGAGATGGATGGTCCAGCTCAGGCCGCCGTTGGCCGTGCTGGAAACGGCGTTAAACTCGTCTTCTTCGGTCGATCGCAAGGTGGTCGCCCAGATGCTGTTGTCGTAGGGGTTGTTGAACAGGCCAATCACCCAATTCCCGGAGATGGGTTGATTTTGATTGGTGTAGGTGAACCGTTCCCAGGTCTGCCCGCCGTCGGCAGATTTGCTGATCCCGCCCACGGTGCCGACCCAGATATTCCCACTGGTATCAAACACGCAGGAAAAACCGCGATGATTCAGATGGTCGAAGGCGCTAAAGGGAAGCCCGTCTGTGGTGACGACCTCCCAGGTTTGCCCGCGATCCAGGGAACGGCGCACGCCTCCGCCAAAGCTGGCAATCCAGATTAGGCTATCCTGCGCAGCGATATCAAAGGTGATGTTTTGCACCACGGTGGTAGTGGGGCTTTTGCCCCCGGCGGTGTCGTCGCGGGCGTCGACCGGCTGGGGAATAAACATCCATTCGCTGCTGCCCGGCTCCAGGAAGCGCAGGCCGCCGCCGACCTGGAGATCGTCTCCGTCAATGGTGGTATCGAAGGCGGTGGCAATCCAGACCACGCCGTCGGGAGAAACCGATAAAGCGGATATACCGCCGCTGCCGCCGTAATCATCGGGACTTAAATTCTGCCAGCTATCGCCGTCATCACTGGTGATGTTCAGCCCGAAGCCAGTTCCGGCATACAGTACGCCGTTGCTCCAGAGCAGGTCGGTAATCCCGTTGCCCAGTAGCCCGCCCCGGTCCGGGGCGCCCTGTTCCGCATACAACCGGAAACCGGATTGTCCCCACAAGCTGACGGACATCAAAGTTACTGCAAAGAGGATAAAAAGAAATTTCTGCATTTGTTGGCCTTTGTGTTTCGAGTTATTGAAACGTGAATTAGTTTCCGAAAAAATGCAATGTATTTGTGTAGTTGCCTTCTGCAATAGTAATGTCCCCCCTTAATCCCTCCCGGCTGGCCGGGAGGGAAACCGGCCTCCCTCCCCGATTTCGGGGAGGGCTGGGGTGGGGAAATTTCACGGGAAACTCGTTCATCACATTCAGACAATTTCATTTTCATACTAATTCACGGGTCTATAA
>JAJRYW010000620.1 GCA_024275555.1 Calditrichota bacterium
ATAATAGGCGGTAAATGGAAAGGGGTTATTTTGTGGCACCTTTGCCATAAAACGCTACGTTTCAGTCAGTTGCGTAGACGACTGCAAGGCGTTACCCAAAAAATGCTTACACAGCAGTTGCGGGAACTGGAATCCGACGGCCTGGTGAATCGAAAAGTTTATGCGCAGGTTCCCCCGAAAGTGGAGTACTCGATTACCGAGTATGGCCGGACCCTTCAGCCTGTTTTAGACCAGATGTGCCGCTGGGGAGCGCAGCACCTTAAGCGGAATGCCGAACAGGCCCCCCGGGAAACATCCGTGGAATATCAACCCGAATAGAGTGTAAAAGTATGCTTAAACGCGATTTTATCATGCGGATGGTGGATCAGTTAAGCCGCGTGCTGATCCGGGTAATGAAGCTGAAAGAGGAGCAGAACCTTCCGGCAGCCCGACAAGAGCTCGGGGATGCCTCACGCCGTCTCCTGGGCGTCAACCTGGAAGTGCTGGAGGCGCTGGATGAAGAGCAGATTGTCAATTTACTTAATTGTGATGGGGATTTGCTGGCTGCCCACGCCTATGTGTTGGGAGAGCTTTTCCGCGAGAGCGCAGAGCTTACCCGGCCAGAGAAAGCTCCCCATAAAACGCTTCCGCCCTGGGATAAAGCGCTCCACTTTTATTTGCTCTCCTGGTACAAGTCTCGGGAATTTGAGGCTGCCGATTTGCCTGCCAGGCTGGAAACACTGATCGATCTCGCTGCTCCCCTGCACCTGCCCGCTTCCACCAAACTTTTGCTGTTCCGCTATTTGACCGCCCGGGAGCAGTTTGCCAAAGCCGAGGATTTACTGTTTGACCTGGCTGAAGAGGAATACGGCAATATCGCGGAGATCGGCGAAGAATTCTTTGCGGCGCTCCTGCGGAAGGCGGATGCCGAGTTGCGGGCTATCGGCTTGCCGAGGCCGGAACTGGAGGAGGACCTGCGGCATTTCCGGAAACTCCTCCCGCCCGGGGATTCCTAACAGGGCCTGCCGGTGATGGGTCTCGCCAATCCCTTTGCCGGTTTTCTGCCCGCGATCTAAACCAAACGGCGCCAGGGCCGCCCGCCTACCGGAGATAACGGAAATCCTGTCCCGCCTGAATAACTTTTACCGTTTCGGTGATCAGCTTAATCACATTTTCGATATCCGTTTTGTGCACCATCTCCACGGTGGTGTGCATGTATTTCAGCGGCAGGGAGATCAGCGCCGAGGCCACCCCTTCCCCGGAATAAGCAAAGGCGTCCGTATCCGTGCCGGTAAAACGGGAAACCGCGGTGCGCTGGAAAGGAATTCTATTCTTCCGGGCGGTTTTGATGATCAAATCGAGCAAATTGTTCTGAACCGCCGGGCCGTAGGTGAGGATGGGGCCTTTTCCGCAGGCAATATCGCTATCGGTTTTTTTGTTGTACATGGGCGATTGGGTGTCGTGCCCCACATCGGTGACAATGGCGACATTCGGTTTGATGCGCCGGGAGATCATCTCCGCCCCGCGCAGGCCTACTTCTTCCTGAACGGAATTGACCAGGTACAGTCCAAAAGGTAGTTTTACTTTTCCCCGGTGGAGCAGCCGGGCGGTTTCGGCAATCATAAATCCGCCGATACGGTTATCCAGGGCGCGGCCGACAAAATAGCGATTGTTAAGCATCATCAATTTATCGGCAAAAGTGACCACACAACCCACGTGAATCCCCAACTTTTCCACCTCTTTTTTGGAATTGCACCCGCAATCCAGAAAGATGTTTTTTATGCTGGGCGGTTCTTCTTTGGCGCGGTTGCGCACGTGGATGGCCGGCCAGCCGAACACCGCCGGGACCATGCCTTTCTCAGTATGGATATTCACCCGCATGGAGGGGGCAATCTGGTGATCCGAGCCCCCGTTGCGGATCAGGTAAATGTAACCCTACTCGGAGATATAATTGACAAACCAGGAGATTTCATCGGCATGGGCTTCCAGCACCACTTTGTATTCCGCCTCCGGATTGATGATGCCCACCACCGTTCCGTAGGTGTCGACAAAGTGGTCGTCGATAAAGGGGCGGATATAATCCAGCCACAGCTTCTGCCCCTCGGTTTCATAGCCGGTGGGGGAGGGATTGTTGAGATAGGCTTCTAAAAACTCACGGCTCTTTTGGCGCATAGTCAGCTCCTTTTTTAATAGACCTCATTGGGGCGCATGTCAAACTGTACAATTATAAGCCGTTTGTCAACCTCAATGCCAACGGCGCCGCGTTGTGGAAAACGGCTATTAGATGATTCACCTCTCATTAACACCGGGCTTATGGATTTTGCTTAAATACCAGTGTTGCTGACAAAACTTCTTTTGACCCTGCGCACCGAACAATAGACCTTATTCTAAACTAAGTTTATATTAATACATAACTTATGTCATTTTCCCGACGGGATGGCGTTGCCACGAACGAAGAGAGAAATCTGTTAACACTCAAAACTTTATCTTTAATTTACAATTATTTCAGCAAATTTAATGTCAAATACACACAGATTTCTCTCTCCGTCCCTGGAGTTCGAAATGACAGTGGTTTTTTTAAGTTAATAATTACAGTTCTTTAACCTGAATAATTCACGAATTGAGATAAATATTTTCATATGGCCTCATAACTTGTTAAATTTTATTGAGTTAAAAAAAACAAGAAAAGGCGAGGCCATA
>JAJRYW010000621.1 GCA_024275555.1 Calditrichota bacterium
AAGACCCGCATAGAACTCAGCCGCAGACATAGGCACCGTCACGCCACGCTGGACGTGAAAGGCCACCATGCGGTCGAAGAGCAGGTAGTTTTGCCGCTCGGCTACCACTTCCAACTGCTTGTCTTTCTCCACCACCACCGGCAACTTGTACAGGTGGGTGCGCACAAAATCCCACACCCCTTCCTCGGTGCCGGCTTCCAACTGAAAGCGCTCTTCCAGCCCACCGTTGGGTTTGTAACATGAAATCACCAGATCTTGTTTTGTGGCATTTGCTACTGACAACTGTTTAGTCGTGCCCTTTTGTTTGTCCAAAGTGCGTATGTCAGCAATAACAAACCCTGCCCGCTGCAGAGCTTCCTGAATAGCATTCCAAACGCTGTTTCGTGAATTGTGAAACTCTACCGTCATCCAGCGGCCCGGCTTAAGCACCCGATAATATTCCTGAAAACAGCGAGTCATCAGTCCCTGGTATTCCGTCAGTCCTTTACCCTGCACACTATTCTCAATCGCCTCCGGAGCGTTGTTGGTAAACACCCGCAGCCAGGCTTCCAACAGAAAGTTTAATTCGGAGTACATCAGATTGCCCCCGAAAGGTGGATCTGTGAAAATATATTCAGCAGTTGAGTTGTTTGAACTATTTTGGTCAGCTGATCCTGTCGATATTACTAACTGCTCATTGGGTAAATGAAGCCTACCATGCTCTTTAGCCTTTGATGATGAAAAAAATATTGGGGAAATTTCAGCCATAGTAGAACTAACATAGAGTGTTCCAGATAAAGGTCCAACATGGCGATTGTGTTGAGCCATGTATCGATTCATTCTGTGTAACCTTGACTGTGATGATGTAAACCAAATTATGAAAAAATTGGAAAAACGTATATCCTCAATTCTGTCTAATCTTGAAAAAATCGCTGCCAACATCCACAAATTCCTTTTGGTATAAAAATGATGCACGTGGGTGATGCCTGCATGATATCCGGCACGCCAACTTTCCCCCCATTGTTTCCCTTTAAACATCATCGGTTCGCTGGGAAACCAGTAAGGAATCTTGCTGCTTTCGATTTTTTCAATCAGCGCCAGGTCAAAAGCGTCGGGAATTTTTTCATGTCTTTTGGGGCGGCTGGAAGCCCCCTCCACAGAATAATTAATCAGCACCGGCGCCTGTTTGCTTTGTTTTACAGTCTGTTTCAAGGCGTCGTCGTAACGGGTCACATAGGCGCGCTCCATGTTGCGCTTAGTCAGCAGCGCCTGGCAATGAGGGCAGGGGAATTCGCCGTGAACCTTGCCGGCGTCTTTATCCACCGCCGCTTCCCAGAAGAGCACCTCCTGCGTGCACTCCGGGCAAACGAAAACATCCGACCATACCGTATAGTTAATTTTCCCCAGTGGGGCTGGCTTCCAGCCAGCCTTCACCAACTCTTCCCCCACATGATACCAGGGATAATTCTCCGGCCGCTGCGCTAATCCTTTCTTCACCGGATTCAGGGCAATGTAACTCAAAATTGCCTGGTACTCTTCATCATTGCGGATGATATGGTCATAAGTCTCCGACTGCCAGACCGTCTCTCCTTCCCGGTGTTCGGCTTCATTAATCCGATTGGAGGAATAGCTTTTCACACTGTGCATCAACTGCGAGAGATCCCAGTACACCCCGGGTTCCTTCTCTAAGGGAATCACCACCGCATGAACATGATCGGGCATGATCACGGCCTCCACCAGGCGCCAGCGCTCCCCATGCCAGTATTTTAAGGCGTCCAGAATAATTTGCCGTCCAGTTTCGCTCAGTTCCCGTCGTTTTTCCGTATTAAAGGTGATGAAATAATGCGCCCCGGGCAACTGCCAGTGAGGCAGGTCTCCCTGGCGAACGGTAAAAGAGGTAATCCCATTAATTGTGAGGCTGGCATCCTGCCAGCCCAAATCTTTAGACCCCTCCGGAGTCCTCAAAGGAAATTTTTTCAGCAGGGCATTAGAGAGGAGTTGGCAGGATGCCAACTCCACATGTAAAGTCTGGTACATCCACCCACACTCTGCTTCCACTTCCTGCAAAATACGGCGGGCTTCCCGCTCAAATTCCTGCACATCCACCGGGGTGTTGTAGTTGTAGGCAATAAAGGTAGCCGCCGGGGACAGATCATTCAGCACAGCCCGGCGGGCGCCCAGCCGGGAAAAGGGCGTCCAGGTCTTTTTCCCGCTCTCATCCCGCTCTTCCTGATAAATAACGCCGTCCTCATCTACTTTGTAGCCCAGAGATTCCACGGTTTTACGGTCCCCGCACAGTTGCGCCGCCACTCCGGTCATACCGGTTCCGCAAAAGCCATCGAAAACGATATCTCCCGGATCGGTATAGTGCAGAATGTAGCGCATAATGGCCTTGTGCGGCACCTTGGTGTGGTAAGAGTGAGCGTTGTAGATGGGATCATTTTTACCCTCGCTGACATCGGCGGCAAACGGCTCCCGGTGGTAAGTGCTATTTTCAGGATCATACGGTTTGCCATAGTGCTGAAGAAAATCTTGCACAAAGGGATTGGGGCAGGCGGTGTAATAAGGCGGATCGGAGAGCGCCAGAATATCCTCGATCTCCCCGTGGGGAAAGCCGAGCTGATCCTTCCACAATTGCAAGACCGTGGGGCTGGCTTCCGTGGGGCTGGCTTCCAGCCGGCCCTTTTTCTCTACCATCAGCCAGCTTTTCTTCATCAATTCTACCAACTCCGGCAGACGCTGCTCATCCCCCATGTGCCACTTCTCCACCGACTTCATCCGCTCCAGGGCGTCTTCCACGGTGGTAAAAGGTACGTTCAGTTTCTCGTGCAGTTCTTCCAGCCCCTCACGGAGTTTTTGCAAATAATACTCCCGGCGGGCCTGGTCGTTTTCAAAGGTTATCCCCAAGCATTCCGCCGGACCCTCATTTACTACAAACTCCTCGTCAAATAGCTTTCCGGAGCCTGCTTTGGCAGGAACTATTTTGGTATTAAATAGTCGTCGCTGGTTATCGCTCATATCACAGTACCTTTTTGAACCTTCAATAAATAATAGCCTTTCATGATATCTTAAATGATATCATGATCCGGTTTCATTTGTGCAGCGACTAAAAATAGCCGTTTATGATCCCATTAATGGCTCATGATCCCCTTTTTTTCCATACAGCATCCCGACCGGGCTTGACACATTCCACTTTCCCCTCCTGGCGGAGACGTCCCAGCACACGTTTTATGGTTGGACGGCTTACATTGGGGCAAGCCCTGGCTAAATCGGCATAATGAAAGTGTGGAGGCAGTTTTTCAAAGGCAATCAACACCTGCTCTGTTTTGGCGCCATGAGCGGTAGTGATCACGCCGGTTCGTCTTTCAAATTCGCGATAGGCGCCCAATAACATGACCCCCAGAAAATACTCCCACCAGGGGAGCAAAGTGTGCTTTGCTTCATGCCACCCGTGAGATGCCTGGGCAAGGCTTCCGTAATAACTCTCGCGCGTATCCTCAACTATTTTTTCCAAACCGATGTACCGGCCCACTTCCAATCCCGCTCGATAGAGGAGCCACAAAGTGATGAGTCGGGCTATACGTCCATTGCCATCACGGAAGGGATGGATGCACAGAAAATCCAGTAGGTAAGCCGGGATCAGAAGCAATGGGTCATATCGACCTTCATCCCACAGGGTGTTAAAGCGATCATGGAGCGTTTTCATTGCTTCAGGGGTCTGATGCGCCGGGACCGGTTGAAAGCGGACCACGATACTGCCGTCAGGTCGCTTTTCTATGATTTCATTGTTCGTATTCTTCCATCGTCCCCTCTCGTCAGGCATAAACTTGTAAAGGTCTCGATGCAACTGGAGTACAATGTTTGGAGTAAAAGGCATTTCCCTGGCATTTGCGTGAATGATATTGAGTACGTCCCGGTAACCCGCAATTTCTTGCTCAGAGCGGTTGGTCGGCGTGGTCTTTTTCTCTACCAATGCCTTAATACGTTCCGGCGGGGCGGTGATCCCCTCTATTCGTGTAGAAGACTCGGTGCTTTGAATAATGGCTGCCTGGCGAAGCGTCTCGAGCACCTGTGGCGACTGTTCTTTGAATAAAGCCTCTTTCCCCATGTACTCTCCCAGAAGCCGAATCGTTTTAACGAGCTCCGGGGGTATCGGTTGCCGTTCTATAAAACCGGGTTCCAATGACTTCATGGATTTACTCCAATACTATCCGAACTTTCCCTGGCTCTTTGCCCCGGGTAAGTTCATTGATGTAGTCCTCAAAGCGTTTCTTCATCTCCGTCGGCGTCGCCGGCGAGCCGCCCTCGAGAAGCACTGCACGCAGGTCATCCATTTTCACGACCACCTTCACCAGTCCGGAGAGCACCTGCTGCACTAAGCGTAAAAAATCCTCTGTCACCGGCTGCGGCAACTCCCCTTTTTGAAGAAAGTTATCCAACTTTGTTTTTTCCTGCGGCTTAAGCAATCCCAACTGTTCAGCGATTTCGGGATCATTTAAATTGTCCAGCAGGGTCGCTGTCCAATCCTCCAGCAATTTATCCAGTTGCCGGTCACATTCATCCAGGATGTTGCCGGCAGGAGCTGCGGAAGTATCGCCATTGGGATTAAAATTACAGTGAGGGCAGGTCGGCGAAGAAACCATTTCCTCCCGGGTCAGGGAGAAACAGGAAACCAATCCGGCCAGTCGTATTTTAATTTCTTCCAGGCGGTGAGAGGGCAGTATAGCCACTTCCGAAAGTTTTTCCAATTGTCTGATACGTTTGTCCTGTATGAGTTGGCTTTTCTGCTCATCTTCCTGGCGGTTTAGCCGGGCGCGGGAATGCAGCTTCAGATACTCTTCAATGTAAAGGTTCTGTAATGCTAATAATTCCTCCTGTTTTCCCTGGTGGTAATCAGCCAGGTCTTCCGGTTTGACCTCCGGTAATTCCGAAAAAATTTTCTCGCGCATACTGCGGACCTGGTCGATCAAATAGTGTTCCCGGGGCAATACCGTTTCTACCGTAGCCAGATAGGAAGCAAGCGGTTTTGTTTCATGTACAAAACTTTGCAGCGCCTGAAACTCTTTTAAGCGTAAAAAGGCGTTCCGGTGCTGTTGTATCTCGGCGCTGGTGTTGCGGAAATTCTTCAGCCGCCCCGGGGTGTCAAACGCCTGCAATGATTCCAGGAAACTTTGGGTTTGCTCAAACAATTTACGGGTGGATTCTTTTTCCGGGTCGCTCAGCAGGGAACGCCCCCATAAATCCAGCCCCTTGTGCAACGCCTGCTGCGCCAGCACCAGGTCCTGCACATAATCGGTAATCCGCGACTGCATCTGCTGTACTGCGCTCTCTTCGCCCAGGGTGATTTTGTTGGCCAGGCCGCCGGGAAGTTCCAGCAGTTCGAAAAGCGCCTTCAGTCCCGGTAAATTCCATTCCTTCGGCGCTTCGATATGCCGGAAGTTTTTTAAATCTTCCAGGGAGGTTCCCACGATGCCGTTTACGGTGGTGGCGTCAAATTTCTTGCCGGTAATGGCCATCACCACATGGCCGGAATAGACCAGGGCGCTCAGCAGCACCACCACCCATTCCGGCTCCACTCGGAATTTATCCGGCGCCATATATTCCACCCCCTGCACATCCTCTATCAACTCAGAACGGTTGATGACCTGTCCCCGGGTTTTCTTGTCCAGCTTATCGAGAATGAATTGCGCGTAGCGGGAATTCTCCGGGAGTAGCTGGTCTCCGTCTAACATTTCCAGGGCTTCCAGCACCGCAGTTCCCTGGCGGGTCCGGGTGGTTACTACGATATTCCGCAGGGCATCCAGAACCGCCTGTTCCTGGTTGGCGCTGGTAATCAGGACCGGGAATTTGGGGTACTCCGGCGCCTGTTCTTCAAACCAGGTCCGCAGACAAATGCCGGCAATCGTGTTGGTAAGGTCCCGGAAATTGAATCTTTCCTCAGGCCTCAATCCGACCAGTTCCCTCAGGTTTTTACCCTTTGCCCACCCCAGCAGGGGTTTCTTTCGTCCCTGGTAGGTGACCTGGAAGGCATCCGCCATGTGCTCACGCATCCAGGATGTCAGTTGGCGGAAATAGCCCTGCGCTTTAGTCTCGTAGACGTTTTTATTGTGCCCGGAGGCTGCCGCGGCAAGTTCCATGGCTGCGGCGTAATTGCTGAGCGCATGGGTAAATGCCTCGTCTTTCGAGGTCAAGTGAAAGAACACTTCATCAGGCTTATTTTCATCCCGGTAGGACGGGGGCTCGTAGGGTTGAATAAAGTATAGATAAAAATCGCGGGGCGGAATGGCCGTTGAGCGTTCATTGGGCGCGCCAAAGAACAGGTATCCCTTCCGCGGCGCCTTGTGATCCAGCCACTCCAGTTCATGTTCCCAGATTTTGTAGCCGGTCACGTGGCAGGTGTGGTCGGTGCGCTCCATTACCTGTTTCAGCGATTCGTAGTAGTAGCGGTCTAAAACAGCGGCCTCCAGTGACTCGGCCCGTTTTTCAATCAGGGCGTCAAAATCGTCGGTTTTCTTCAGATCAAGATAATACTGCCCGTTTTCCGGATTGCTGGAAATAAATTGCCCGCTCACAGTGCGGTGAATTTCCTTGAGAACTGTTTCCACCAGGGTCAGGAGATCATCCGCCGGATCGCCGCCCAGTTCTTCCACCTCCTTTTGGAAGAGGCACAAGCTGTCACGGAGTTCCCGCGGCGTAGCGCCAATAGGGGCGTTTATGTCTCCCACCGTTAGACGATGCACCGAAAGCGCATGGATGATACGAAAGGCCAGCGGCTTATAAATCGGTTTTGTAAAGGCCTGCTCGATTCGCGACTCCAATACCTGACTGCAATCAATTACGGCTTTGATGTCGGGAAGGGAGCGAAAGGCCGGATTTTCCCGCAGCACCTTCCAGTAAGAATCGTAGGCAATCAACCCCGGAAAATCCTCCGGCGCCTGGTTGCTTAATATCTTTTTTATTTCGGCAGAGAGTGTTTTCAGCACTTCCCGTTTTTCGGCAACAGTGATGCGGTCAAATATATCGATGTAGTCGGGATGAACGGGAAACAAATGAACGTATTCATTCAGTCGCTCATTCATATTGCTGTAGAATTTTGAAAAGCGGGCCAGGTAGTCGCCAATTTGCACTTCCTGCCCGGCGGATTTCCGCAATAGCCGTTGGGAGACCACAAATTTTATATCTTTCCGGGCGATCATAATTTGGTCAAAGCGGTCTTTTACTCTCCGCAAGGCATCGGCAACGAAGGCAAATCGTGGGCTGTCAAAAATGGCTTCCTGTAACCCAGCCACAAAGCGGAAACGCAGATCGCGGCAGACCTCGCCAACTTCCCGCAAGAATCCCAAATCCAGAATTAACTGTTGGTCTCTTCGAGTGCGTAAATAATCCAGTAATTCATCGACGACCAACAACAAACCATGGTGGGGAAATTCTTTGTGGAAAGCCGCCATCATCTCTTCAAAGGTTCGTTTGTTGCTGGTAATTTCTTCCGCCCCGGGGAAACGAAATTCGATACCCAAATCGACCAGATACATTTCCAGCTCGCTGGTAATAATTTCCCGCAGCCCCATGGTCACCGCCCCGATTTCCATCCTAAGCACTTTAAACTTTCCGGCGATGGATATCGCGGCATCGCGGACCGTCTCATGGCTCATTTCTTGTACCAGGTCGGGGTGTTCAGCAATAGCAGAAATGACCGAAAGCAAGTGGGATTTGCCTGTGCCGTAATTGCCAACTACCATAAGCCCTTTGTTGTCGGCCGGCTGGTCAAATTGCAAATTGGGAATGATGATCTGCGTAATACGTTCCGCCATCTCTTCCGAAATGACGTAGGTGGACACCAGTTGTTGAGCAACGGCCTTTTCATCGGCATGGCGTAGCTGAATAATGCTTTCGATGGGATCAAATTGAATCAAGTCGCCGTACTTCATGTTCCGGATTCTCCCTTATTGTCTGTCCGGTAGCTGCATCAAAATCAAATCTTCGATTGAATAGTACCGGTACTCAGGATGGTCCGGAGTACCGTATATCAGGATGTTGTTTTCAACCTTTCCATTCCAGGCAGCCACAATAGTCTGATTGCGGGAGAGTCGCTGCAGAAGGCGTAAGGGATCCTGCTTTAATGAAGGTTCAAACAACAATTCAATGTTGTCAAGAAGCATAATGTCGGCGTTTTGGTTGTTTATTAAGTCTTCCATCAACGCCGGTAGCCTTGCAGGCGAAAAGGAAATGTTTATTTCCAACAACTTTTTTGATAGAATCAAATTCAGATTAACCATCGGTGCACCGATTTTCTGATGCACTTTTTTCAATACAGTTGTTTTCCCCGCCCCGGCAGATCCCACAACCAGCACCAGACGATAGTACGCTTGTTCGGCTGCTTCCGTTTCCGAAAGAATTTGGTCAACAAATTGTGGAAACAATAATACACCTCATAATTGAACCGTTGAGATGAACGATCACAAATATAACATAATTCTTTTAAACATTATTAGGTGAAATCCAATGGCTAAAGTATGACTCACATATTTTTAAAGCAAGCCAATAAAGCAAGCCAACAAATTTGGCCGGATCATAATCCGATTCTTTTTTTGCCTGGTGTAAATGGCCGCACAGCCTCACTCATCAATCGTAAAATGTATTTCCACTCAAGCTGTGAATGTATATCATACACACGGTGATAATTTACAAAAACAAAGGCGCATCGCGGTAAATCATCCCGCAACGCGCCCGGTAGCACACATTTTCACGCATCACGTTTCAATTACCCTACCCCTGCACCGCTTTTCCAACCTCGAATCTCACCCCGGTCAACTCTTCGGAGACGCTCCAGAGCCGTTCGGCCGCGGATTGATCGTGCGAGAGCTTGTTCGAGAGCACTTTTTGGGGATAGCCGCGCCATTCCTGGAAACCGGAGGGGCCGTAGTAGTCGCCGCCTTTAACGTTGGGAACAGTAGCGGCGTAAAGGGTGGGCAGGGCGCCCATGGCACAACTTTGCGCAAACAGCTTCCCCCCAAGTTGAAACAAGCTGGAGTGACGGGATAAATCGGAGTCTGTCCAACCGGGGTGAGCAGCCGCGGCGATGGTCTTGCTGCCGGCGGCGGTCAGCTTGCGCTGGAGTTCGTAGGTAAAGTAAAGATTGGCAATCTTGCTGTCGCCGTAAGCCCGCCAGGCTTTGTAGCGGCGCTTTTCCCAGCTCAGGTCATCGAAGTTCAGCTTGCCGTATTTGTGGGCCATGCTGCTCACCGTGACGATCCGGGAGTTCTCGGTTGCCAACAACAGGCCGGTCAGCGCAAAATGCCCCAGGTGGTTGACGCCGAATTGCAGTTCAAAGCCGTCTTCGGTTTTGGAGTAGGGAGGAATCATCACCCCGGCGTTATTGATGAGGAGCTGCAACTGCGGATACTCCTGTTGATAAGCTTCCGCAAAGGCGCGGATCGACTTCCGGCTGGCTAAATCCAATTGCATTGATTTGACGCGCGCCTGCGGGTATTTTGCTTTGATCCGCTCGACCGCCGCGTTCCCTTTTTCGGCGTTCCGGCAAGCCAGGATCACCTCGGCGTTTTTCTCTGCCAGGGCCCGGGCGGTTGCAAAGCCGATACCGGTATTTGCCCCGGTGACAACAACGATTTTGCCGCTTTGATCAGTGATATTTTCAGCAGTCCATTTTCCCACAGCCATTCGGAACCCTCGATTCTTTATTGAACGTTCATTTATTATTAGCCGGTTTTTTTCTCTTTTACAGTGTGATGGCATCCCAGGCTAACTCGACCGCATTATTAAAATGGGCCTCACTCAAGGCAAATTGACCGCTGATGTGGTGCTTGGCCAACTGTAGGATCGGGTAAAACGAGAAGGCCTCTAAAATTTCATTGGGGATATTTTTAATCACCTTCTCCTGCTTTCCCCGCTCCACCAGGGCAAAGATGGGCTGATAGTAGCCATAAATTTCTTCCCGGTTGATTTTGTTGATCAGGGGAGAATTAGAAAATTGCTCGATAAAAATAAACTCGCTGGTGTTTTACAGGGCGTAGATAAACAAATTGGTCCAGACCAACTTAAAAGCAAATTCCAGGTTAAGGTCGTCGTGAAAATCTTTTAACAAAGCATCGCGCAGGTTGCGCTTGGCGTCGAGGTAGATTTGATTCAGCAAATCCTCTTTATTGTGGAAATATACATAAATCGTTGCCGGGGACACGCCCGCCTCCCTGGCTATCTTGGACATCGAAGCTTCGGCAAAGCCGATTGTGTTGATCAGCTTAATGGCCGCCTGACAAATGGCCCGGTACTTTTTTTCGTCTTTTTGCCGCATGTTTTTATAATAAATGATTGTTCGTTTAAAATCAAGCGCTTTACTTGTTTTGTTCACAAAGGGCGTGAGAATCTTGGCAAGGTTAGATTAGTGTCTGGCCGAATAGTCACTAAGTATCTGTTTATAATCGGTTGAAAAGCAATAAATTCCCACGAATGTTTAACATAAATATTGAACTTACGCAAGATAATTCACGAAAAGAGGTAACATTGGCCAACGTTTTTATT
>JAJRYW010000622.1 GCA_024275555.1 Calditrichota bacterium
AAAGCCTCATCATTACTTAAACCGAGAAACTCTTATCAAAGCGCTTAACGATATTCTGGTCAAAATCGGTTCTGAGTTCACCATTAATTTCAAAGAACAAAAAGTGTCGATTATTTATGATTAACTACTTACACGAATTACACGAAGGGTCTATCTCCTGCTCGATCCGGTGCTGCTGCGCCGGATCGCCAATTTGAGGCCCTGCCTCGACGGTAAATTCCAATTACCAAAACCCAAATTCCAAAGGTTTATTATCCATGAATTACACGAATTACACGAAGGGTCTATCTCTTGCTCGATCCGGTGCTGCTGCGCCGGATCGCCAATTTGAGGCTCTGCCTCAAGTGCATATTTCCGCCACTAAGGAGGCGGGGGCCTCCGGGATTGTTTTCAGCGCAGAGCACTGGAAACAGTTGCACCACTCACCACTCACCACTCACCACTCACCACTCGTTACTCATTAAAGTCTTCTCCGGAATTTTTCCCCGGAGGCCCCGGGCTTTTTATTATTGGTTGAAACGGAAACGGTTCGTGGGTAAATTCTGCTTTTATTTTTTGATCTGAGAGACGAGCCTGTAGTGCGAACGAACTTCAATCTAAATTAGGAGACGATGGTATGAACATTCACGAGTATCAGGCCAAAGAAATCTTGCAGCGTTATGGTGTTGCGGTGCCGCGCGGCAAGGCGGCCTTTAGCGCCGATGAGGCCGAGGCGGTTGCCAAAGAGTTGGGCGGCGACATCTTTGTGGTAAAAGCGCAGATTCACGCCGGCGGCCGGGGAAAAGGCGGCGGGGTAAAGTTAGCCAAAAGTGTACAGGAAGTGCGGGAGATTGCCGAAAAAATGATCGGCATGAACCTGGTCACTCATCAAACCGGGCCGGAAGGCAAAAAAGTGCGTTGCGTGCTGGTCGGCGAGGGAATCAACATTGCCCGGGAACTCTACCTGGGGATTGTGTTGGACCGCTCGGTTTCCAAGCTGGTCATCATGGCTTCTACGGAAGGGGGCGTGGAGATAGAAAAAGTGGCCGCGGAAACCCCGGAAAAGATTTTTAAAGAATATGTAGAGCCGGAGTTGGGTTTGCAGGCCTTCCAGGCGCGCCGGATTGCTTTCAAACTGGGGCTGGAAGGCGATCAGATTAAACACGCCACCCGTTTTATCCTGGCCCTGTATCGCGCTTTTGTTGATTCGGACGCCTCGCTGGCGGAGATCAATCCCCTGGTGGTAACCGATCGCGGTGAAGTGGTGGCGCTGGACGCCAAAATCGGGTTTGACGACAATGCGCTCTACCGGCACAAAGATATTCAGGAGATGCGCGACATTCACGAAGAAGACCCGCTGGAGGTGAAGGCTTCCGAGCACAATCTGAATTACATCAAATTAGACGGCAATGTGGGCTGTATGGTCAACGGGGCCGGTTTGGCCATGGCCACCATGGATATTATCAAGTTAGCCGGGGGAATGCCGGCCAACTTTCTGGATGTCGGCGGCGGCGCCAATGTGGAAACGGTGCGCAATGGGTTTGAGATTATCCTCTCCGATCCGAACGTCAAAGCGGTGCTGGTGAACATCTTTGGCGGTATTGTGCGCTGCGACCGGGTGGCCAAAGGGATTATCGAAGCGGCCAAAACCATTGATATCAAGGCGCCGATGGTAATCCGCCTGGAAGGCACCAACGCCAAAGAAGCCGCCCAGTTGCTTAAAGAGTCGGGGATGAATTTTGAAGTAGCCGATTCCCTGGAAAACGCCGCCCGAACCGTGGTCGGCTTAATTTAACCCGGAAACGCCAACGATTGAAAGCAAAGAGGTGATCTCATGAGTATTATTGTAGATGAACATTCCCGGATTGTCGTGCAGGGCATTACCGGAAAAGAAGGCGCCTTTCATACCAAACAGATGATGGAGTACGGCACCAAGGTGGTCGCCGGGGTTACGCCCGGAAAAGGAGGCGCTGAATTTGAAGACGGTGTGCCGATTTTTAACACCGTGCAGGAGGCGGTGGAAACAACCGGCGCCAATGTCTCGGTGATTTTCGTGCCGCCGCCCTTTGCCGCGGATGCGATTCTGGAAGCCGCCGACGCCGGTGTGGACACGGTGGTGTGCATCACCGAAGGCATTCCCGCCAAGGATATGCTGACGGTGTACAACTATCTGCAAAAGACCAACACCCGGCTGATCGGCCCGAACTGCCCGGGGGTGATATCTCCCGGAAAGTGCAAGGTGGGCATTATGCCGGCCTTTATTCACAAGCAGGGCAGCGTGGGGGTGATCAGCCGCTCCGGAACGCTTACTTACGAAGCCGTGCACCAGCTCACCGAGGTGGGGCTGGGGCAGACCACCTGTCTCGGCATCGGCGGCGATCCGGTCATCGGCACCCGTTTTATCGACGCGCTGAAGTTGTTCAACGAGGACGATGAAACCAAGGCGGTGGTGCTGATCGGCGAGATCGGCGGAACGGCCGAAGAAGAGGCGGCCGCCTGGATTAAAGAAAACTTCCGCAAGCCGGTTGTGGCCTTTATTGCCGGACAAACCGCCCCTCCCGGGAAACGCATGGGCCATGCCGGGGCGATTATCTCCGGCGGCAAAGGCACTGCCGCGGAAAAAATGGCTGCGCTGAAAGAGGCCGGAATCACCGTTTGCGAAAGCCCGGCGGTGATCGGCCAGACCGTGGCCAAAGTACTCGGATAAACGTTTTTACTTCCCAGTCCCTCCCGGCCCCGGGAGGGACTTTTTTCTCCTCTTCCCGGGGAGATTTAAATCCTTCCGATTTGCTTGGCATACCCCCTAAGTTTATGTATATTTGCCGCCGAACTTTTGGAATAACAACATCAATGAACAGGAGGAAACCGTGGTTGAACGTACGTACACGATGATTAAACCGGAGTGTGTAGAGAACAAGCACATTGGCGAGGTGATTTCCCGCATTGAGCAGGGCGGGTTTCGCATCCGTGCGATGAAAATGGTACACCTGACCAAACAAGAAGCGCAAGCATTCTATGCGGTACATAAAGAACGCCCCTTTTACAATGATCTGACCGATTTTATGAGCAGCGGCCCGATTGTGGCGATGGTGCTCGAAAAAGAAAACTGCATTAAAGACTACCGTGATTTTATCGGCTCAACCAATCCCGCTGAGGCGGCTGAAGGCACCATTCGCCGCGATTTTGGCGCCGATATCCAGTGCAACTGCGTGCACGCTTCGGATTCCCCGGAGAACGCCGAAAAGGAAATTCATTTTTTCTTTGCCGATCGTGACCTGGTGTGAAGATAATCCTCTTCTTGTGAACCACAGACACCTTAAAAGGCCTGCTCATGCGGGCCTTTTTATTATGAAGAGTTGACATTGCAGCGATCTTGTTACAAATTAATAATTCTCAAAAATCAGACCCAGGGGTAAATCTATGCCGCGAAAATTCTTTGTCTATCTGTTCCTCTTTTCCATCGTTTTTGCATTTTCCTGCAATAAACAAATTTCCAATGTTACCGAAGACGTGCCCATCCAGGTTACCCCCGTCGGTGATGAAAACTCGTTGGAAATCGCCACCTGGAATATTGAGCAGTTCCCCAAGCACCGCAACACCGTTAAAGATTTGCGCCAGTTGATCACTGATCTCGACATTGATGTTTTTGCCGTTCAGGAAATAACCAATGTGGATTCATTTACGGCGTTGGTCAACAGTTTGCCCGACTATGACGGCCGGGTTGGGAGCGCTGCCTCCTCCTACAACCTGTGGCCGGGCGTCATCTATAAAACGGACCTGGTGACCCTGGTCAGCGAAGAGTACCTGTTTACCGGCGAGTACAATTTTCCCCGGGCGCCCTATTCGCTGTACCTGCGCGCCCGGAAGAACAATGAGGTGTTTGATTTTCACCTGATCATTCTGCACCTGAAAGCCTTTGGCGACGAAGAAAGTGAGAACCGTCGCAGGGGGGCTATCCGCACCCTGGAAAGTTATCTGGAAGCACAACTGGCAAACCCTGCCAACGACCCGGATTACATCGTAGCCGGCGACTGGAACGATTTGCTGAATGACCGCCTGGAGGACAATGTTTTTCTTCCGTTCCTGGAAGATACGGTTGATTACATGTTCTTAACCGAGTCGCTTTTGGATGATCCGGACGGCTTTTCCTTTATCGGCAATTCCAACTTTCGCAGTTTGATCGATCACATTATGGTCAGCGGATCGATATTCAGCGCCTACCCGTCCATCGAAACCCGGGTGATTAAACTGGATGAAGAATTCCCGCCCTACTTGCTGGAGGTTTCCGATCATCGCCCGGTGACCGGGAAAATACCGGTCTTTTAGGCGGGACGGCCTTGTGAAAAGGCGTTTGAATTGAATTAATTGTTTATTGCCGGGCAATTCTGTTGTATTTTTGACCTGAAGAATAGTGCTGCTTAAAATTTGTATTGCAAATATTTATTACTTAATTGGTTTAAACATTTTGGAGGTGTGCCATGTCAGACAGAGATGGTTCCGATTTTTTGAAAGGCCTGCTTGTTGGCGGAGCGATCGGGGCAATATTTGCTTTGCTCTATGCGCCCAAAAGCGGCAAAGAAACCCGCGAGGAACTGGGCGGAAAGGTCGAGGATTTGTATGATCGCGCCAAAGAGGAGTACGAAGAGGCGCTGGACAAAGCCCGCCGATCCTACGAAGCCGCCGCAGATCGTCTCAAGGATTTGGAATTAGACGCCAAGCGCAAAGCCGAAGAAGTCCAGGAATTAGTGGACGACCTGGTGGATAAAGGCAAAGACACCGTGGAAGACAGTAAAGGCCGCTTAAAAGAAGCCCTGGATTCGGCAAAGAGCGCTTTTAAAGAAGAAAAGAAATCCGATTCCAAAAAGCAGGCGTAATGAGTCTGTCCATGTTAAATTAAATTGTTTGACGGGAAGTAGCGGATGAGCAGGTTGAAACCGGAAGATTTCCGATAACCCCTGTTCATCCTGTTCCTCCCGTCAAATTTTTTGAAATTTAACCTGGTTGAGTTCGGCCGCCCTAATTAATACCTCATGTTACGCAATTTTGCAGCAAAGCCGCAGAGGTCGTAGAGGTTATTTAAAAGAATGTCCAAGAACTTGAATTCTATTTGACAATTTAAGGATAATAAAAATATTGTATTTGTGTAGCGGCCTTCATGATAATGGTAATGGCCCCCCTTAATCCCCGTTCGGCTGAGCTCACGACGAAGCCCGAGATCGGGGAGGGACGGGGTGGGGAAACTTCACTTGATAACTGTCCGGCTACACAAATAGAAAATATTTAGTTAGACCGTGTTTTGTATTTAATCGTTTCTCCGAGTTCCCTGTGACTCAACAGCAAAAAATTGGTAAGTGTGTAACATCAGTTAATACGACGGAGATGGAATGGTAATTGAATTAACCTGGCAGACCATGATTAGTCTGTCCGTGGTTGTTTTGGTCGCTTTTTTGATACCGGTGCTGCTTCAGTTGCGGCGGTCGGCTCAGAAGGTGGAGCGGCTTGCCGATGAATTAGAGACCCAGTTGCCGGATATACTTAAAAATTTAAATCAAATCACGGCCGACCTGGCCGCGATGGTGCATTCCGGACGCAACCAGGTCGAGGCAATTGGAGAAGCAGTCAACCAGGCCAAAGGGCTGGTCGACAATATGGTGCATTTCGAGAAAGATGTTAAAAATCGTCATCGGCGCTCATTGCTGCAATCCTTTAAAGTCCTTTCCGCTGCGGTAAAAGCAGTGCAGGCGTTTATCCTGGCGTTTGGCAAACGGCGTCAATAAAATATTGATGCTCGGGAGAATTTGCAGAAAAATATCAAGAATTCACCAAAAAACTGCGATAATAACTCATAATTATGCAATTACTGGAGAGGCATATTCAAGCCAATGGTGACCATGCCTTGTTAAAATCTATGGCAGATATAGGGCTGAACGAAAATTTATCGGTAGGGAAACGCGAATTCCACATCCAAACCGCTACCCTGGTGGACGACGGCGTGGTACGCACGGAAGTATTCGAGCACGGCCGACTGCTGTTCGTCGAGAATCATCTTTACGAACGCAGAAACCTTGCCGCGAATGACAGTGCGGATGGCCGTTTGCGTACCCTGGTGGATCGCTTTCACCAATCGGTTATCGAAGAAATTGATAGCCTTTTTGATATTTCCGAACGGCTCTTTAAGCAGGAAAACGCCTCGGCCCACGAAAAAATCGGCCAGGTCTTTTTGCATACCCACATTTTTGATCGCGCCGAAAAACATTTTCTCAAAGCAATGGAATTAGATCGAAACCGCTATTCCAGCTTTATTTACCTGGGGCGCTGCTACTACTGGCAAAAGCGCTATAACGAGGCCATCGAAATCCTTTCTCAACTGATCAATCGCCAGGTGCGTTACCCGGATATGTATAACCTGATGGGACTGGTGATGATGGAGAAGAAAAATTTCCGCCAGGCCCTCCAGTATTTTAAAGAAGCCCTGAAACGCAACCCCAAATACATCGAGGCCTACTTTAACCTGGCCGAAGCAATCGCGCGGCGTTTGCTTACCCTGACCGGTGAAAAGCGTGAAACGGAAGCCCGCAAAAGCGTCGAATTCCTCAAAATTCTGATGAAGAAAATCGATCATCACGGCAAAGCCGATGATCAAAAGCAGTGTGCTTTGGTAAACAAGGCCCTGGTGCGCCGAGATTTGAAAAAAGCATTGGCTTACCTGCATGAATACCGGGAAGAAAAATTTGTCCGGACTACTCCCCCGGAAATTACCGGTTACAAGTTTTACCTGCGCTTATTATTCGGGAGAGAGGAAATCTCCGAGGAACTCCTGGGCAGTTACGAGAAAAAGCTGGCCCGGGCCGTGCAGGAGCAACCGGATTTTCCGGACCTCTGGTATTTCTTAGCCCTGATTCACCTGATGCAGTGCCGCTATTTTTTTCTGCGCGGCTTAGATAATTTCCGCGATGCCACACGAATCAATCCTCAATTTGATAGAGCCGTGAAAAATTTGCGTTTGGTCGAAAATGACGGCCGGGAGTTTCTCTCGTTGATCAAAGCCATTGTATAATTGTTGCGCTGAATTTCTTTGATCCTGGCGGGGGTGTGATTGCAATCACCACTGTGAGCATGGAAGGAAAATACCTTACAGGACGGCGGGAATTAAACCAAAAGCAACGAATGTCGCTTCCGGGTGCTCCCTCTTTAGTGTTATTGCATATCCAACTATTTGCTTTTCCTGCCGGCATCATAAATAGAGGTTGGCTGAAGGAGCGACCGCTCGGTTCGGGTAACCGTAACAGACAGGAATGCACAGGAATTACACTCAACAACATGCGATCCCATGGTTTTTAAGCGCTTTCGCACATTTTGCCCGGCCGGGCAGCCGTCTTTGGTGGAGCAAATCGAGCCAGCCAGGTCGACCGGGATCCGAAAGAGGCTGCCGGGTTCATTAGACTTTGTTACCTTTTAATGAACTGTAATTATTAACCTTAAAAAACCACTGTCATTTTCTGCCTACGGCAGACAGGCGAACTCCAGGGACGGAGAGAGAAATCTGTGCGTATTCGACATTAAATTTGCGGAAATAATTGTAAATTAAAGATAAAGTTTTGAGTGTTAACAGATTTCTCTCTTCGTTCGTGGCAACGCCATCCCGCGCCAATGCCAACGGCGCCACGTTGTGGCGGCGCCACGTTGTGGTTGGGAAAATGACATAAGTTATGTAGTAATATAAGCTTAGCTTGTAATAAGGTCTAATATCCTGATGCTTTCTATCTATGAAGACGACGCCAATATGTCTCGCGCCATCTGCGCCGGCGGCGCACCCATAACCCCGGTGATTGCCCGCAAGGTGATGACCATGTTCCGCAACTTTGCCCCGGCGCCGCTCCGTGCGGAAGTCAAGCTGACCCCGCGGGAAAAAGAGGTGCTCGCCGCCCTGGTGGATGGCCTGGATTACAAACAAATCGCCGAACGGCTCTTCATCAGCTTTGACACGGTGCGCAATCACCTGCACCATATTTACGAGAAGCTCCAGGTGCACTCTAAATCGGAAACAGTCGCCAAAGCACTGAAACGGCGGCTGATCTGAAATCCACGCAAAGCAACGAAGAAAAAAAACACCCCTCGTTGTAAAACTTCTGTTTTGCAACGCAACAGGAACAGAAACTCTGTTTCCAATGGAGCCAGGCCGAAACGGAGTTTCCTGCCCCGGTGCATCTGAAGGGCGTATTGGGGGATTTAAGCAGATTGTCCGTTTTTGCATTGAATAATGTTCTGCGTTTTTCTGCGTCAAATTTCCAACCCGTGATGCCGCTACCGGGCTCATTTTCAACCGGAGGCGAACATGTTCTCTACGGAGTTATTGTGTCTCCGGGGCTGTTTTGTCTATAAACATTTCACCCCCAAATGTGCAGGCGCTACACGGTTTTGGGCCGCCTAACCCTGTCAGGGAGAGTAAAATTGCCATTGTCTTTCCCCGCCAACCCTCTTTGGGATAACCTGTTAAAAATTGTCCGGTGCTGTACTCGTGATTTACACCATCCTGCTATTTTTACAATGAATTTCTTCAATTGTTGATTTCCGCCAAAAAATCAACCAACTTATTTTTGTCACCCATAAAAACAATATCATTCTTACGCAGCGCTTCATTTAGCGGGACTCAATTCCGGATTTATTAACTTGAGGAGGTAAATATGAGAGGCGTAATTTCCACCGGAATATGCCTGCTATTGTATGTCAGTATCCTTCAGGCAGCCGGAGAAAAATCCGCCCCCCCCCCGGCAAACCGCACCCCCCTGGTTATCGGAGATGTAGTTGTCATGGACGTCAACAACGTGGAGCTTCCCCTGAACAATGAC
>JAJRYW010000623.1 GCA_024275555.1 Calditrichota bacterium
GCCCCAAAGGTCACATAATCATTCACCACGTAAAAAATCTGGGCATATTCCAACCCGACCTTGGTACCCCCGTCTTCCAATTCAAACTCATATTCACCTTCAAAAAAGATCCGGTCGTTAACTTTCCAGAGTAGAACCGGGCTAAATGCGACATTGAAGGTAGAGTTGCCGTGTTCTCCCGCTACAAAGTTTGTATTTCCAAACCCGGTAAGCAGGAATTTACGCTGGCCGTTATCCGTATTCGGGACCGGTATCGTAGACTGCGCGATTAAGAATGGCGCGAAAAGTAATAGTAGTAAACTCGTTAGCATCATCGACCGTTTCATTATTTTTCTCCTCATTTGTCCGATGCAAAAGTGCGGATAAAGTTAACCAGTTGCCAGCGCTGCTCCTCGGTAAGGATCTCCTTGAACGTCGGCATGGGTGCATTGCCGTTGCTCATTTTCCAGAAAATCTCGCCATCGGTTTGGTGGGTAAATTCCGGGCTGCTGAAATCGGGCAGCTTTTTGCCGAGATACTGCGCGGTGGGGCCGTCTCCGCGGCCGGAGGCGCCGTGGCAAACCGCACATTGCTGGGCAAAAATTTTCTTCCCTGTTTTAATCACGGAATTGCTGGCCGGCAGCGGGTTCTGAATTTTTTGGGCGCTTACCGGGGCAACCCAGCCTTGCGGGGTGCTGCTCTCGTTGTTCGCCAGTGCGGGAAGTGCTGTCACGACCAGAAACAGGGCCAGAAGGCCTGTGATTGTGAGGGCGCTTAAGGGGCTGCGTTTCATTTTCATTCTCCTTATGTTTTGTTTCCTGTTTTTCATTACCCTTCACCCCCGGATAACACAATACGGGCGCCAAAAAAAATCGTTGTGAGGGGTGTGCTTTTAAGTCAAGGTTAAATAAGGAGTTACCTTGATCGGTTTGTGAGGGCAAAGAAAAACCTCTTGCAAAAATGCAAGAGGTTTGCCGGATCAGTTTCCTGTTTTTGCAAGAACAGCAGTAGCCGGGATTAGCGGGAGGATTTGTTGGAGGAGGCGCCCGGGTCAATATCCAGATCGGCCATTTTGCGATAGAGCGTGGAGGGGTTGATGCCCATCTCCCGGGCCGCTTTTTCTTTGTTGCCGCCGCATTCATTTAACACCCGGGAGATAAAGTTGCGCTCAAAGGCCTGCACGGCTTCCTTTAGGTTGCGGGTATTGGTCTCCGGCGACTGGGCGTTTTCTGAGATTTGGGCCGGAAAACCGCTCAGCGTGAGCATACGGCCGTCGCAGAGAATCATGGCCCGCTCCACTAAGTTTCTCAATTCACGGATATTGCCCGGCCACGGGTAGTGCATCAGGGCGGTCAGGGCGTCCGGGGCAACGCCCAGGTAGTGCGCCTTCATCTCTTTGTTGAATTTGTGGATGAAGTGTTCCACCAGCAGGGGAATATCGGCTTTGCGTTCCCGCAGGGGCGGCAAGGGGATTTCGAATACGGCGATCCGGTAGTAGAGGTCTTCCCGGAAGACGCCGCTGGCGATAGATTCCTGGAGCCGCCTGTTGGTTGCCGCCAGGATGCGGGCCTTCATGGGGATGAGCCTGACGCCGCCCACCCGGTAGAACTCCCGCTGCTCCAGAACGCGCAGCAGTTTGCTCTGCAGGGAGACCGCCATCTCGGAGATTTCATCCAGAAAAATAGTTCCTTCCCCGACGGCTTCAAAGAATCCCGCTTTATCTTTAATGGCCCCGGTAAAAGCGCCTTTGACGTGCCCAAAAAGTTCGCTTTCCAAAAGACTCTCCTGGAAACCGGAGCAATTGATGGCCATAAAGGGCCGGTCTTTTTTCTCGCCGGCGTCGTGAATGGCCCGGGCAACCATTTCCTTGCCGGTTCCGGATTCGCCGGTAATTAAAACGGTGCTTTTTTGCGGGGCCACTTTTTCAATCAATTGCAGCACCTTCCGGAAGGTTTCGCTTTGGCCCACCAGCGAAAGGGCGCCGACATCGGTGTTCAATTCCCGGCGGAGATAACGCACCTCTTCCATCAGCCGTTTCTGCTCCACAATGCGCCGGATTTTGTTCAGCACATCTTCGATGACCAGCGGCTTGAGGATATAGTCTACCGCCCCTTTGCGAAAGGCCTCGATGGCGGTCTCCAGCGCGCCGAAGGCGGTCATGATGATGATCATGCATTCCGGGTTGAGACGTCTTAAATCCTCCAGAACTTCGATGCCGCTCTGACCGGGCATGACGATATCGGACAGAATAATATCCGGGAGAAACTCGGCGGCCCTTTCCAGGCCCTCTTCTGCGCTGGAGGCGGTAAGGCACTGGTAACCTTTCCGGCTTAACAGCAGGGCCAGGTCTTCCCGGAACATATCCTCATCATCGACAATCAATATTTTGGCAGTCATGTTTAGTTACCTGGTTAGATTGTTGCGGGCCGGCGGGTTTTGCGCAACGGCAGTTGCACAATAAAGACAGACCCTTCGCCGGGCTTGCTGTTTACTTCAATTTGCCCGCCGTGAGCCTGCACAATATGGCTTACAATAAATAGCCCCAGCCCGGAACCGCGCTCTTTGGTGGTAAAAAAGGGTTGAAAAATATTTTCCCGGTCGGCGGGATTAATCCCGCTTCCCCGGTCTTCAAATTCGATCCGCAGGTATCCCCGGCTGACCCGGGTGCGGATGGTCAGCAGGCCGCCTTCCGGCATCGCCTCGACCGCATTCAGGCCTAAATTCAGGAAAATCTGTTTGAGCTGGTCCCGCACCCCCAAAACCTGGGGAAGATGCTCGTCCATGTTCAGTTCAATCCGGCAGGGTTTGGCGGATTTGTGATAGCGGAGCATATCCACCGTCTCGGCCATGATTTGCGACACCTGGCAGAGCCCCCATCCTTCCGGGGAAGGCCGGCCAAACTGGGAAACGCCCCGTACAATCCGCTCGATCCGGGCAATTTCCCGCTGAAGCAGCCGAACACTCTGGGCAATGAAGGACTCATCCCGCTCCGATTCCAGGAGGTGCAAGCGGGTGGAAATGCTGGCCAGGGGATTGCCAACTTCGTGAGCGATGCCGGCGGCCATGGCGCCCAGCATGACCATCTTGGCGGCGTGGAGCATCTCGGCTTCCAGCAGTTTTTTTTCGCTGACGTCCTGAATCAACTCGACGGCCTGGTACACTTCTCCCTCAATATTGCGCAACGGGGCGATGGTTATCTGGAAAAACTGCTTTTGGCCGTTCTCATCCAACTTTTCCACTTCCGTGGAGCGGAATATCCCGTCCTTCATGGTTTGGGCAACTTCGTCGTTTTCCGTTCCGATCCATTTTTGCAAAGCGGCTAATTCGGCGGCGCTGCCGGCGTGCTCAATATTCGACCAGACCCGCACCGGATCATTGAACCAGACCGGTTTGAGATCGCGGTCGATAATGAGCAGCCCCGCCCCGGTAGCCTGGAGCACGTGTTCCAGGCGCTGGCGTTCTTCCCGGGTTCGGCTCTCCTCGGCCCGCAGCCGGTCCATGATGTTGGTAATAAAATAGGCCGTTAAAAGCAGGATGAACAGGTTAAGCAAACTTAGGCTCCACACGTAGACCGGGTAGTGGGAGGCATGGATCGTTGTTTCGCCGCTATGGGGGTGGTCGGTGTGGGGGTCTTCGATGGCGGCCTCCGGCGCCTCCCCGTGGGATTGCAGTTCCTTGTGGGGGAATATTTGCAGGGTGTAATGGGGAATGATTCCCGACAACTCGCAAAAAGCCAGCGAGGCATACAGGAAAAAGGCAAAGCCCACCACCGCATAGCAATGACGCTTTTCCAGCAGAATCCCGCTGAGAATGACATGAAAAAGGTACACAAACGAGAGCGGGTTTTCGATGCCGCCGGAGAAGTGCAGCATAAAGGTCAGGATGACCAGGTCGGAGCCAATTTGTATTTCCTTAAAGCGGGCAACGGTTTTTTTGGTCTTGACAAGGTAGCTGAAGATAATATTGGTGATGATCAGGAGACCGATCAGCCCCAACAGGGGCAGCAGGGTGCGGTCTTCCAGGTAATGAAGCACCTTGATGGTGAGCAGCACCAGGATAAAGGCCACCCCGGCGGCAATCCAGCGCAAGCGGATAAACCAGTGGTTCAACTCCTTCGAGTAAACGGTATGCGAGATATTCTGCTCCATTGTGCGAAATACGTTATTCTGATGGATGGGATGCTTTTTCGATTTTCCGGCTATTTCCAGCCGCCCGGTTTATTCCATGCCGAATTTTTTGAGCCGGTAGAGCAGCACATGCCGGGGCACTTTCAGTATTTTGGCCGCCTGGCTGCGATTTCCCCCGGTGCGTTCCAGGGTTTGCAGAATAATCTTTTTCTCGATTTCTTCCAGGGACATGTCTTCCGTTTGGAAAAAATTCTCTGCGGAGTCGGGCCGGGCGGCGGTCCGGCGCTGAAGCTGGCTGGGCAGGCTGGCAATGGTAATGCGCTGATCGGTAGAGAGCACCACCGCCCGCTCGATGACGTTTTCCAGCTCGCGCACATTGCCGGGCCAATCATGCTGTTGAAGCCGTTCAATGACTTCCGGCTCCACTACAAACTGCTGCTCGCGGGCGTAGCGTTTCATAAAAAAATCGATCAGGTAGGGAATATCCTCTTTGCGGTCCCGCAGGGGCGGAATCTGGATGGGCACCACGCTGAGCCGGTAGAAGAGGTCCTCCCGGAATTTGCCCTGCCGCACCAGTTCTTCCAGGTTCTTGTTGGTCGCCGCGATTACCCGCACATCCACTTTAAGGGTTTTGGAATCGCCCAGCCGCTCGACCTCATGCTCCTGGAGCACCCGCAGCAGCTTTGCCTGCACTTCCTCGCGCAAGTCCCCGATTTCATCCAGAAAGATGGAGCCGCCCTCGGCCAGCTCAAATTTTCCTTTGCGGTCTTTAATCGCCCCGGTAAAAGCGCCCCGGATATGGCCGAACAGTTCGCTCTCCAACAGGTTGTCGGGGATGGAGGGACAGTTTACGGTGATCAGCGGTTTGTCTTTGCGGGGGCTGTTGTAGTGAATGGCCCGGGCAATCAGTTCCTTGCCGGTACCGCTTTCGCCCAGGATGAGCACGGTGGCGTCGCTGCCGGCCACCTGGCCGGCCATGGTCAGCACGCTCTCCATACTGCCGCTTTTGGCAATCAGATTATCGAAGCGGTGTTTGCCGACCAACTCCTGGCGCAAATGGGTGTTTTCCGCTTGCAGCTCGCGGAACCGCACCGCTTTTTCAATTACAAACAGCAGTTGTTCCTGGCCAAACGGTTTGGTTAAATAGTCGTCTGCGCCCAGCCGGCAGGCCTCCACGGCGTTGTCGATGCTGCCATGGGCGGTGATGATGATGATCGCGACCTGCCGGTCCAGTTTGCGCACCTGGCGCAGAACTTCGATGCCCGTCAAATCCGGCATCTGGATGTCAGTGATGACGATATCAAAGTCGCCAGGTTTGAAAAGTTTTAATCCCCCGGTTCCGCTGTTGGCTGAGACGACCTGGAAACCGTTCTTTTCTAACTGATACCCGATCACCCGGCATAAATTTTTGTCGTCATCAATCAGCAATACTCGCATCGGCCTCTCCTTTCGTTGTTCTGAGCCCGGCTGAGCCGGCTTCCTGTAAATCAATCGGGATGGATAGTGTAAACGTGGTTCCCTGGCCGGGGCTGCTGGAAACACGGATTTTCCAGCGTAGCTGATCGGCAATCCGCTTGACAATGCTGAGCCCCAGGCCGGTTCCGTTGGGCTTGGTGGTATAAAAGGGAGTAAAAATATTGGTAAGAACCTCTTCCGGTATCCCCTCTCCCTGGTCAATTATTGATAAGCGAAGCGTTTTTTTCGGCAAGGTTGCTTCCGGGTCTCCTTCCGGAGAATCCGTCGCCGCCTCGGCGTTAATCTCAATCTTTCCCGGCCGGGGCATGGCCTCGATGGCGTTCAGAAGCAGGTTGACTAAAATTTGCCGTAGATCGTTGGGGTTCCCGGCCAGGAAAATCGACTCCCCGGGTAAATTGACCCGAAATTGAATCCGTTCCTTTCGCGCCCGGCTGCCTAAGATCAAGACCGTGTTTTGAATGACTTCCTGAACCGTATAGCGGGTGCTGTTCGTTTTTTGCTGGCGGGCAAAACCGAGGTAGTTTTCCACCACCGAACTCATGCGCTCGGTTTCCTGAATCAGTATTTGGAAAAACTCGCTTTTCTTCACCTCGGGGGGGAGTTCATCGTTTAAAATCTCCACGGCGCCCCGGATGGTTCCCAGGGGGTTGCGCAGTTCGTGGGCCAGGCTGGCGGTCAGCTCGCCGATGATCGCCAGGCGATCGGAAAGGCGAAGTTGCTCCTCCAGTTCGGAGAGCTGATTGGCCTGCTGCTCCAGTCGCTGCAGCGACAGTTTCAGCGCCCGGGCCGCCTCGCGGTAGCGCAGCTTTTCCCGCCGCTCTTTCTCGACCTTGGAGCCGGTGAGGTAACCGACAATGTTAAACAATAATATTTGCAGGATGACCATCACATTGTGCTCAAAGTCTCCCACCCATTGAAACATAATGTGGGGGGTAAAAATAGAACTTACCACAATTGCGGTGCCCAATCCCCCGATCACCCCAAACTGAAAGGCGCCGATTAAAACCGGGACAAAGTAGGCCTGCATTAAAATTAAGTGGGTCTGGTAATCCGAGGGCGGGGTGTTGATGTGAAAATAGGAGATAAATAACGTGCTGAAGGCCACAATGGCCCACCAACTCATCTCTCGATTGTTAAAATTGTTCGGCAGCCGTTTCGGTATGGGAAGTTTGGACATAAGATAAAATCTCTGACACGGTTAATGGGTGTTTCCGGCGGTTCAAACCCCGGCAATAGTCAAATCCGGCGCCAAAGCATAAAAACACGGATATACGGTTGTTTGGGTCATCCCGCCTTAAATATAACCAGTTTTTTTTGAAATATTGTAGAATAATCTTTAAAGTCCGTAGAATATTCCACACTCGACAGGCTTTTTGTTGCGGCGCCGGCGCTTTAACGGGGTTGGTTTTCTGATCCGGTACAAAAAAAGAGCCGCAGTAAACTGCGGCTCTCGGGGGGGGATGCAAGTTGCCTGTTACTTGTAAAAAGTACGCAGGTAAGAAATGATGTCTGCAATTTGCTGATCGGTGAGCGCCGGGTTGCCTCCTTTAGGCGGCATGGGGATTCCGGTGGTGTTCAGGGGATCATCGGCAGCACGTCCTTTGATTACGTAGTGCAGCAATTCTTCATCCGACAGTTTTTTGACAAAATCACTGGCGGTCAAATCTTTACCCAGCCCTTTTAAGCCTTTGGCGTCCGGGCCATGACATGCCGAGCAAAACTGGGCATATTCGGTTTTACCGGCAGCGGCATCGCCTACCAGGGCTGCCTTGGGCGCCGGAGCTTTGGCGGCCGGTTTTTGGGCCTGGGGCTGGCTGTCGCCGCCGCAAGCAGTTAGCGCGAATGCCGCTACCACGACACCCGCCAGTATTAACTTCACAAATTTGTTCATCGAAGCTACCTCCGTTAAGCGTTTGTAATTATTGATATATGTATTTGTAAAAATTATTTATCAGGATTTCCCGGTGTAAGTTTCATCGCCAGCAGTTCTTTAAAGGAGACTTGCCGTCCCTGGAGCGGTTGCCCCTGGGCGTATTCTTCCTGGTCTATTGCGATGACGCCAAAGGCCATCGGCGTGGGGATTTCCGAGCCGACAATAAAGAGGGCCTTTTCGGCCGGCAGCCAGCGGCCGTCGCGGAAATCCGCTACCCAAAACCGCGCCGCCGACTCGTGCAGTTTATTGTGATGAACGATCATGCAGCCGATGTCGTCAAAAAAACGGCGTTGGCCGTCTGCAGTGGTATACGCCGCGGCAAAGCGCACTTCGTTGATGATCATGCGGCATTCGTCGCAGGGGTCCTGCCCCAGCATGATTTGCGGCGGCTGGTCAAGATCGCTCCCGGAACCGCAGTTGCTGAATATTGCCGCGGCCAGGAAAAAAAACAGAACATAAAACACGTTTCTCATAATGCGCCCCGTTTGCGGAAGAAGTGATAAGCTAATAAAAAGGTAGCCGGAATCCAGGCGACCATTATACCCACCAGCAGGGGCATTAACATGGCCCCGTAATTCCGTACCGCATAGCTCCCGACCGGCCCCAGGATCTCCAGGTTGCCTTGCAGAATCAGGATGGTGGCCAGTTTGAAAATTTGCACCGGGTTGAGCAGCGAGAGCAGAAAAAGGTGGTCAATATTCATCTGGGTGGCCATGGCCGCTCCCATGATTCCCAGGTCGCCCAGGAAAACCAGAATAAGCCAGACGAATAAAGAAACGCCGATAGCGGTGTCGGCTTTGCGCAGGGTGCTGGAAATAAGCATGCCCAGGCCCAGGCTGACCAGCCCCAGCAAAAAGGTTAACCCCAACAGCCCCAGGAACTGGCCGACGTGCTGGTTCCCGCCGTACCAGGCGATCATGATGCTGCTGAGGCCGAAACCGAGCGCCAGGGCGCCCAACAAGGAGAGTCCCACGCCCAGGTATTTACCCAGCAAGACTTCCAGGCGGGATACCGGTTGGGCCAGCATATACAGGAGGGTGCCGCGTTCGCGTTCCCCGGCCAGGCTGCTTGCGCCCAGGGTCAGCCCCATCAGGGGGACGATCAGCAGAATCAGGTTGATCAGGCTGGCGGTGGTGCGGCCAAAACCGGACAGGCCGTATCGCCCCAGGCCGGAAAGCCCCATCCAGGAAAGCCCCAGGGACAGGCCGGCAAAGATGATCGTATAGAGCAGGAACCAGCGATTCCGGCGGGCGTCGAGCATCTCTTTCCTGGTTAATAATACGATATTTTGAAAATCAATCATAGTCTGTTTTTCCGCTTCTTCTCAAAAGTTATGATTTTTGTTCGGATTCAATTTCATAGTCAAAATTGTCGACCGTAATTCCTTGTGCGGCCAGCAAGGCAATGGGCAACGCCTTGGCGTGCGCCTCTACCTGTACTTTGATCCCGGCCCCATTTGCCGAAACCTGGAAGCCGTGCTGATTCAGTATTTTCCGGGCGGCGCCTTTTTTGTCCTCGGGAAGATAAATTCTTAGCAGGGAGCGTTTTCCAAGCTGATGATAAACGGTTTTGGGCGGCGCATCGGCTAATATCTTGCCCTGGTCCAGCACTATCACCCGGTTGGCAAATCCCATCACCTCTTCCAGGCGGTGGGAAGAAAATATGATGGTCTTCCCGGAAATTTTCAACTCGGTCAGCAATTGCAGAAATTCATCCCGGGAACGCATATCCAGGTTGGCGGTGGGTTCATCCAGGAATAGGATGGGCGGGTCCGCCAGGAGGGCGATGGCCAGCGCCAGGCGTTGCTTCATACCGCCGGAAAGCTCTTTTACCATGTTGTGGCGATGTTGGTCCAAATCCAGGTCGGCCAATCGTTTGTCGGCCTGGTCCGGATCGGCTTTTTTGAGCCGGGCGTAGAAGTCAACTGTTTCGAATACGGTCAGGTTGTCATGGAAACTGATCTCCTGGGGCACAAAACCGATCAGCCGGCGAGCCGCCCGGCTGTTCCGCTGCACATCATAGCCGTTGACAGCAATATTTCCTTCAAAATCAATAATTCCCAAAAGGCAGCGCAGCAAGGTGGTTTTTCCGGCCCCATTGGAACCCCACAACGCCACCGCTTCTCCTTCTTTTACCTCGAAGGAGACTTTATCCACTGCGGTTACCTTGCCAAAGGATTTACTTACCTGGACAGCGTGTATCATTATTTCTTCCTCATGGTCATCTTTATTGGTGTTGAGAAGGTGCTGTGATGTTTTTACATATGTTGGTTTAGAGCGTGCTTTTTTCCCGCTGCGGCCGGGACTTTTACCCATAAAGCGGCTCATGGTTGCGCCGACGACAATCAGCACTACTCCCAGAATGGCCAGGGAAAAGCGGGGACTCCGCTTCATAGTGGGCAGTCCCTCGGGAAAGCGCGGCTGGATCAAGGGTTGAGAGTCGGCTAACTTGGTTTGCGGTTTTACTACCGGAAAGGTTTTGGCGGCAATTTCCAGGGCTTGAGTAATGGGGCTGTACACAAACAGGCGTAATTTGGGAGAGTGCACGATCAGGTTTTCAAACAGTTTTTCCGATTTGTAGGGCATGTCCCCGATTCCGTCGCCGTCCTGGTCGTAGCCGACATAGTCGCTCCAATGGTTCCGACGCCATTGGTTGTCCATCAAAGTGCCGGGGCCGGTCACCCCGACTTGTTCATAATTTTCAATAAAACTGTTCAGTGAAATTTCACTTCGTTTTACAAAAGAGAGCAGGCTGAATCCGATATCGTTGTAGGCAATCACATTGCCGGTGTAGGTCATTTTGCTGTCAACGGCCCGCGGAGAATTGTCCACAAAGATGCCCACGCGGTTGTCGACGATGAGGTTGTTTTCCAGCAAACCGTCGTCGAAATCTTTGACGCCAATCCCAAATCCGCTGGGTCCGCGATTGTAGGCGATGGTGTTGCGGCGTAATATCAGGCGCCGGCTATACATCAGGTAGACGCCCACAGAGTTGCCGGTGAGCAGGTTCTCTTCCACCAGGCAGTCGTCGCTATACATAAAGTGCACCCCGTAGCGGGCGTTTTTTACGGTGTTGCCGCGCACGATGGAGTTTTTGGAAAACCAGATAATCATATCCCGGCCGTATTGGAGGGTGTTGTCTTCAATAAGTACCGAGTTGGTGTACCAGGCCCGGATCAGGTCGCCTCTCCGGGGTGTTTCCAGGTCTTCCCGGCCCTGGATAAAGTTGTTGCGTACCACGGAACTGTCCGCCCGGCGCAGGTAGACTCCAAAGAGAACATGTTCAATGCGGTTGTTTTCGATAAGCGCCCGGGAAGCTGCTATCTCAATTCCGGCGCTTTCGTTGGAGAGAGAGATGCCGCTATTGCGGATCACCAGTCCTTTCAGTATTACCCCCGGGGCAGTAATACTGACGACGGTTCCCCGGAATTGCCCGTCGATTACCGGCTGTTTTTCTCCGAGGATGGCGATGGTTTTATCGATTTTGATCGGGCCGATGTAAACGCCCCCTTCCACCCGGAGCGTATCGCCGGGCCGGGCGTTTTTCACCGCTTCGATCAAAGCCGTCTCGTTTTCCGGGGAAACCCGAATCTCCCGGGCATACCCGCTATGGAGCAGCATACCCGCGATTCCGATAAGGATATAGAAGTGTTGCATTAACCGGCAATTCCGCATTATTTGCTCGCTGATTTTCGTAATTGTTCTTCCATCAAAGGTTTATAAGCTTTGCGGTGGTAGTAGAGCCCCACCACAATCAGCACCGAGGACAATAATGCTAAATATAAGCCGATATTCCAAGTCGCAACCGTTTTAAATTGGCCGACATGGCCGGTGCCCAGCAAAGGCGGCACAAAAGGCTTTACCGCGTTGCTCAAAGGCGCCTTGGGGTCCAGATTGGTGCCAAAGTTCCAGAGCCAGAAATACAAATCTCCCAAAAAGATAGCCGGGTAAAAAAAGGCCGGAAAAGCAAAGAAGATTGCCAGGGGGCTATGGATATAGATAGCGCCGAGAGCCAGCAAAGCAATAGCGCCAATAATAAAGAAACTTAAGCTTCGTTCCAGTTCCGCGGCGTCTTCCATCGAACGCATACCGATATAATGATTCAGCCCGTCAATTTCTTGCACATCGCCGCTGACCCGGTTCACATACGTGTCGATTCTCAGCCCGCCCGGGTATTGAGGCGCCAGCAGGGTCATCGACCAATAGGGTAAGAAGATAGAGATCAGCAGCAATAAGGCCGAAGCGCCCAGGAGGACCGTAGGCAACATGAAGCGCTTACGTTCTTTGCGAAGCAGTTCGATCGGAACGCGCGGCCCGACAATTAAATCCATCTCTTTCATCGCTATTCTCCAGACTTATTAAATGGAGCCCGGCCGGCTGAACCGGCCGGAACTCCCGGTAATTACAGGACTAAGGTTTAATCAAAAAGTAGCCGGCCATTTCCAGGTGTAGAGCGGAACAGAATTCGGTACAGTAAAAGGGATAGACGCCTTCCCTGTCTGCAACAAATTCAATGGTCTGGGTTTCACCCGGTTCGAGACTCAAGTTGAAGTCAAAACCGGGCAGGGCAAAGCCGTGGGTGGCGTCTTTGGCGCGTTCCACATTGGTGATATGCCAGATGACATGGTCGCCTTTGCGTACTTCGACACGCTCGGGATTGTAATGGCTGCGCACCGCGCTCATCCAAATTTCCACTTTATTGCCGCGACGCACCACTTTTTCTTCGCCGGGCCTAATCCCATTGGGGTCTTTGGATTGCGTGCCGGGATTCCAGCCAATTTCCGGATAGACTTCCCAGGACTTAATCTTGTCTGCCTTGATGATCTGGGCGTAGTGCGGTTCTCCGATGCCGATGGGCATGTCATAGAGAAGCTGCATATTGCCGTCGGGATTGGAAATGTCTATCAACTGGAAGTTCTGGGGCAGGAGCGGGCCTACGTTGCCAAAACGGTCCACGGCCCATTTGTTTAAAGAGACCAGGTATTTGCCGTCCGGATTGACATTGTCTCCTTCGGCAACGGCAATGTGGCCGACATTGTAGTGCACGGAAATTTTGTCTATCAATGTCCAGCCCTCTTTGCCATGCTTCTTGGTGAAGTCGCCGCCCAGGGTCCAGCGGGCAACTGCGCTTTCCAGGAAAAGACTGGTGTAGGCAAACCCATTCTGATCAAATTGGGTGTGCAAGGGGCCTAATCCCACCTCAATTTGGGTTTCCAGGACGGTGTCATAGTCCAGAATAGGCACACCGTAATCGTCTTTACCGGAGAAGGTTTTGTTCTCGATAGCGCTTTTAATCTTGTTGAAATTAAAGATGGTTACATGGGGGTCTAATTTCCCGGAGATAACCAGGAAGTTTCCATCCGGGGTTACATCGACCCCGTGGGGGCTTTTCGGTTCGGGAACAAAGTGCAGCAAGCCTTCCGCCACCGAGGTTTTTAAAGAAATAACATTGAAACCGTTAATCTTAGAGACTTTTCCGGCTTCGAACACTTTGACGGCTTTTTTCAGGTTGATCACATGGAGATAGTCCATATCCCGTTGGGAGGCGCCGGCTTCGAAGGGGGGATTGCCTTCCTCAACTCCACCGGTGCTCATCTCGGTGTTAAAGGAGTTCAGGAATACCCAGCCGTCGGAGACCAGCTTGCCGGCGTCGGCCAGGTCTTGCCAGTAGGGCGGCAATTCCAGGGCAAAGGATTTCGACTCGTCAATACGCCCCTTCTTGCGGTCGAATTTCCAGAAAGTCACCATGCCGCGATATTTCTCTTTGTAGTCCTTTAACGAAGCATACTTGCCGCTCCAGGGCATGGCATATTGGCCCCCTTCAATGATGTATTCCGTGTTGGGGGTGACCATGCTTCCGCCGTGATCGCTTAAAGAGAGCGGGTTTTTGACAATCTGCTTGGTTTCGAAATCGCGCAGGTCAATCACTGCGATCCGGGCGTTGGCTTTGTCGTTGATGAAACAGAACTGGCCGTCATAATCTCCGTCGGTTTCCGAGAGAGCCGGATGGTGGGTGTCTCCCCAGTGTAATGCCTTGCCATCCACGTTGCCGCCCTGCATAATTTCGCGGGTTTCGTTGGAGTAGCCCCAGCCTTGCCAGGGTTCCGGGGTAAACACGCCAATGACTTTCAGCAAGCGCATGGAGGGCATTCCGATTACCAGGACTTGACCGGAGTGTCCGCCCGAAGCAAACATGAAGTAATCATCATGCTTGCCGGTCGGCATGTAGGTCTTTGCCGCGGCAACCAGGTCTGCCGGGGTTAACCCACGGGCTTCGGCAATTGACTGGAGATCCTCACCTCCGGCAACGCCTCCGTTCTGCGATTGATTCCCGCCGCACATCACCAAAAACAGGACGGTGGAAATAGCCGCAAGAACGGTGATCCACTTTTTCCAGGATAGCGATTTCATTGTACCTCCTCTGAGTTAGTTAAGGGATGAGATGATTTGGTGTTGGTAAACCACGTCATTGAAAGCATAAGAGTTTAAGACGTACTTTTTTTTAATTCAAATAATTATTTTAAATTTACATCACTGTCGCTTAATCGCAACCCCAACTCGTCAATTTTTTGCGCAAGTTCTTGTAAATTGTTTTCGGCAATCTCGCTGATAATCCGGTCGCGTATATCGGCCCAGGCGTCGTGGAGAGGGCAGGGGTCTTCGCTTCCACACCCTGGCAACCCCATTACACAACCGGCAAAAAGGGTGTCGCCGTCAATCGTTTCCATGATATCCTTCAGCAGAATCCGGTCGGCAGGTTTTGCCAGCGCTACCCCGCCCTTGGGGCCTTTGTAGGAGACCATAATACCTTTTTGAGTTAGGCTTTGCAATATTTTGGTTAGAAAATGGAAGGATATGTCTAATCGCTCGGAGATTTCCCGGATGGAAACATACTTTTTCTCCTCCACGGTGGCAATGTAGAGGGCGGCGCGTAAACCGTATAAACAAGCTTTGGAAAATAACATCTTACTTCCACTCTTTTACAGAGATATAAGACTCTTTTGTCTGAATCTCCGTTAAAATTTTCTCAATGTCAATAACAAAAAGTTTTTTTTGAAATTATTTGAATGATTTTGGCGGTGCGTTATATTTCGTCAGATAACGAAATGAGGTGGGTATGAGAGGTCTTGTGAAAATATTTAAAGCGCTTTCCGACCCCAATCGGCTGCGAATTCTAAAGATGCTGGAGATCCGTTCTCTTTGCGTTTGTGAGATTACCGAGATTCTGGGGCTCTCGGCTTCCACAGTCTCCAAACATCTTTCGATCCTGAGGGATGTAGGCCTGATCCTGGATTACAAAGAGGGCAAGTGGGTTAATTATTCACTCAATTCCTCGAATGCCGATCGCCTGAATCAGCAGCTCCTGGAGATGTTGTGCGCCCATGCGACCGATGAGATATTTCGACAAGATGCGGAGAAAGTTCAAGCTGTTGACCGCCATCTGATCTGCAGCGCCGAATAATTTTGGATTATTGAGACGTGAATTAGTTTCCGAAAAAATGAAATGTATTTGTGTAGTTGCCTTCAAGTAATAGTAATGTCCCCCCTTAATCCCCCGTTCGGCTGAGCTCACGACGAAGCCCGAAATCGGGGGGAAACCGGCCTCCCTCCCCGATTTCGGGGAGGGCTGGGGTGGGGAAATTTCATGGGAAATTCGTTCATCACATTCAA
>JAJRYW010000624.1 GCA_024275555.1 Calditrichota bacterium
AGAGCCGGTGGTGATGCCCGCGGTGTTGCCCAACCTGCTTTGCAACGGGTCGTCCGGGATTGCCGTGGGGATGGCCACCAATATTCCTCCCCATAACTTGCGCGAAGTTGTCGATGCGGTCATCGCCCAGGTGGATAATCCGGATATTACCACGGAAGAGCTGATGCAGCATATCAAAGGCCCGGATTTTCCCACCGCCGGCATTATTTTCGGCAGCGCGGGGATCCGGGAAGCCTATGAAACCGGGCGCGGCAAATTGATTGTGCGGGCCCGGGCCAATATCGAGCATACCCGGGGCAACCGCGACCTGATCATCATTTCCGAGCTCCCTTACCAGGTAAATAAAGCCGCGCTGATCACTAAAATTGCCGAACTGGTGCGCAGCAAAAAGCTGGACGGCATCACCGATATCAATGACGAATCCGACCGCGACGGTATGCGCGTGGTGATCGAGTTGCGCCGCGACGCTACCCCGGAAGTGATCCTGAACCAGCTTTATAAGCACACCCAAATGCAGACTACCTTCGGGATCATCAATCTGGCCCTGGTGGACGGGCAACCCAAGATTATGCCGTTAAAGGAAATGTTGCAACACTTCATCCATCACCGGATTGATGTGATTGTGCGGCGCACCCGGTTTTTGCTGGATAAAGCGGAACGCCGCGCCCACATTCTGGAAGGGCTGAAAATTGCCCTGGATAACATCGATGAAGTCATCGAGACGATCAAAAAATCGCGCAATCCCGAGACGGCCCAATCCAATTTGATGAAGCGGTTTGGTCTCTCGGAGATTCAGTCCAAGGCCATTCTGGAGATGCGCCTGCAACGCTTGACCGGCCTGGAGCGCAAAAAGATCGAAGACGAGTACCGGGAAGTTTTAAAGACGATTAAAGAGTTGAAGAACATCCTGGCCAGCGAAGCCCGGCAGTACCAGATCGTAAAAGAAGAACTGCTGGAGTTGAAAAAAACCTACGGCGATGATCGCCGCACCGAAATCATTAAAGATTACACCGAGTTTTCTATCGAAGATATGATTGCCGAAGAAGACATGGTCATCACGATTACCAAGAATGGCTATATCAAGCGTTATCCGGTGAGCGGCTATCGTCGCCAGAACCGCAACACCCGCGGCAGCACCGGCGCGGTGGCCAAAGGAGAAGATTTTGTGGAGCACCTCTTTATCGCCTCCACGCACAATTATATCCTGTTTTTCACCGATCGCGGTAAATGCCATTGGCTGAAAGTGCACGAGGTTCCCCAGGTCGGGAAGGCCGGCAAAGGCCGCGCGATTGTGAACATGCTCCAACTGGACAAAGACGAGCAGGTGCGTGCCTTTATCAACGTGAAGGAATTCTCCGAAGACCTTTTCATCACCATGGCTACTCGAAAAGGGGTGATTAAAAAGACCCGTCTTTCCGCCTTCAGCCATCCGCGCCGCGACGGTATTTATGCCATCAAGATTAATCCCGGCGACACCTTAATCGAAGCCAAGCTGACCGACGGCTCGAATGACATTTTCCTGGCGACCTCGATGGGCATGGCCATTCGTTTCGGCGAAAAGGAAGTTCGGGAAATGGGCCGGGTGGCGGCCGGCGTGCGGGGCATCTCGCTTTCCAAAGACGATTATGTGATCGGCATGGTGGTGGTTAAGCGGGAAGGCACCTTGCTGGCGGTGTCGGAGCGGGGTTTCGGGAAACGCACCGATATCCGGGAATACCGCACCACCCACCGGGGCGGCAAAGGAATAAAAACCTTTAAGGTCAGCGATAAAACCGGGCGCCTTATCGCCATCAAAGAAGTCATTGATGACGACGACCTGATGCTCATCACCGACCGCGCCATTATTCTGCGCATCCATGTGGGCAACATTAAGGCCATTGGCCGGAACACCATGGGCGTGCGGGTGATGAAATTAGACCCGGGGGCCAAGATCAGCGATGTTGCCCGGGTGGCCAAGTCCGAAGACGATGATCTGGACCTGGATATGGAAGACGAAGAACCGGGTTCGGAAGACGAACAGCCCGATCTGATCTGAACCCCTCTTTAAATTTAACAGGTCCGGGACAGCCTTTTCCGTAGGCTGTCCCGGACCGTATTTGCAAGAGGAACTGTAGCCAAAAGCGACTTCCCACAACTTTTAGAAAAATATCACAAAAGTAACTTTCAATTTGCTTCTTTAATAAGTATTGCTTACCATTTATCTTAGGGGCCTGGGTCGCATAAAATATGCGGCTGCCAAACGCTCAGGACCGGGAATGAACCCCAGCCTGAATGGTTTCCTCGATCGAGGGCGCCGACCTCTACCCACCATCGTTTTATTGGTCGTATTCAGAGCCCCGGCAGTTTGGAACTTACTATAATATTCACAATATTGGAAATTTTTGAATAAAGGTGGAATTATGAAAAAGGTTTCGGAATCAACGATTCGTCGACTTTCCAAGTATTACCGCTCATTGGAATACCTGATTGAGAAGGGGATCGAAACGGTATCTTCGGAGCAACTCGCTGAAATGGACAGCATAACTTCTGCACAAGTACGCAAGGATCTTTCATTTTTCGGAACATTTGGTAAACGGGGCCTGGGATATAACACCAAGATGCTGATGAGGCAGATTGGCGATATTCTGGGGTTAAACCGCAAATGGAGTGTGTGCATTATCGGGGCGGGAAACATCGGACGCGCCCTGGTGAGCTACCAGGAGTTTAAAAAACAAGGTTTTGATGTCCAACTGTTGTTTGATTCCGATCCGAAAAAAGTGGGGTCGAAAATCGGGCATTTAAAAGTACAGCACTCGGATCGTCTCAAAGAAGCCGTTAAGGAAGCCGGTATTGAAATCGGTATTATCGCCGTTCCGGCTGCGGCGGCCCAGCGAGTGGCCAACGAATTGATGGAAGCCGGCGTGTCGGCCATATTGAACTTTGCCCCGGTGAGCATCAAAGTGCCGGAAGGGGTGATGGTTAAAAATGAAAATACCGCTATCGAAATTGAGGCGTTGTCCTATTTCCTGACGAATGATAAATAATGTGTTTTGCAGCGCCGAAATCAAAAAAGCCGGGCAAACAACCCGGCTTTTTTGACAATACAATTTCATAGTGCGGTCGATTAGTTGCCTTCACCCTTCAACTCTTTGGATTTATTAAAGGCTTCCTCTGCTTTATCCTTCATTCCCATTTTACCGTAAACAATGGCCAGGTATTCCCACATGGTCGGGTCGTCGGGATACATTTCCACGGTTTTCTCCATAAACTCAACGGCTTCTTCCGACTTGTCGGAGCGGACGTAACAACTGGCCAGAACTTTTAAAGTGGTCTCGTTATCCGGTTCGGCTTCCAGGCTCTTTTTAAAATAAGGGATGGCCTCGTCAAACTGGCCCTGGTTGTAATAACTTACCCCGATGTTATAAGCCAGGTCGGCGTTGTCCGGGTCGAGTTCCATGGCTTTCTGATAGAATTCATTCGACTTGGCCCAGTTTTCCCGGAGTCCTTCAAGAATTCCCAGTTGTTTGTAGGCGTTGCTGTTTTGCGGATCAACTTCCAGCACTTTTTTGAACATATCGATGGCTTTGTCATAATTGTCCATCCGGGTATAAATGTCTCCGGCGCCCAATAAGACATCTACATCCTTGGGATGGTCGGCAACGGCTTTTTCCAGGAGCGGGTCAATTTTTTCGGTTTCCCCCAGTTCCAGGTAAGCCAGGCTTAACAGGTAAATCGGCTCCGTGCGATCGGGAGAAATTTGCATAGCCATTTCCAGATTGTCGCGCACTTCATTCAACAATTTTTTCTTTTCGGCTTCATCTTCGGTTTGCACGGCTACATTCTGTTTTTTTACCGCGGTGTTGTAGCTTTCGGCAAATTTAAGATTGCGCTCGGTGGTGATAAGGTCTTTGGCGACCACACTGCGTCCCTTGAAACTGATTTTGGCGTTCGGGTTCAGGGCCAAAACTTTGTCATAGGCTTCATTCATGGTCTGGTAATCTTTTTTATACTCCCCGTTAAGATAGCCCCAATAGAACCAGACTTCGGGATCCTCCGGGTAGAGTTCGATGGCCCGCTGGGCGCTCTCGTAGGCCTGCTGGTATCCCGGGGGATTCTGCTTTAAGGAAATTTTAATTCCTTCTACTTCCGGCTTGCTGGTGGGGCAGCCTGACACCAGGATTCCCAACACGATAGCCAGAAGAGTAGATTTTAAATAAGAATTAATCATTAGACGCTCCTCCTGATTTGTTAAGCAAATAATTGTTTATGTGCAACTTTTTGTATGTTTTCCCGGTACGGCGCACGGATGATCCCCGCTTCGGTAATAATTCCGCTGATCAGTTCCGGCGGGGTGACATCAAAAGCAGGGTTCCAGCAGGACACATCCGGAACGGTGATCAGGCATCGATTAAACACCTTCCGGATTTCATCGTTATTGCGCATTTCAATGGGAATATCTTTTCCGTGCTTCAGATTGAAATCAAATGTTGAGAGCGGGGCGGCAACGTAAAACGGTATCCGGTGGTATTTGGCCAAAACAGCTAAGCCGTATGTGCCGATTTTATTCGCCGCGGAACCGTCGGAGGCAATGCGATCAGCCCCGACAATGACCAGGTCTGCCATTCCTTGTTGCATTAGGGCCGCGGCCATGTTATCGCAGATTAAATCCACCGGGACGCCGGCGGTATGTAATTCCCAGACGGTTAAACGGGCGCCTTGCAGCACCGGCCGGGTTTCATCGGCATAGACATGCACTTTTTTGCCGCGCTGATGAGCCTTGTAAACCACTGCCAAGGCAGTGCCGATTCCCCCGGTAGCCAGGGCTCCGGTATTGCAGTGAGTGAGAATACGGCAGGACTCCGGCACCACGTCCTGACCATGCTCCCCAATTAGATCACAGCGTTGCCGGTCGTCTTCGTGTAACGCCCTGGCAAGTTTAAATAACCGGTCTTTCAGGGAGGCGGTCGGTTCGTCCTGGTGAGGCAGCAGCGCTTGCCGAAGGCTTTCCAGCGCCCAGCGCAAATTAACCGCGGTAGGCCGGGCGGATGCCAAATAATCAATCTGCCGATTCATCTCGGCAAAAAATTGGGGGGATTCTCCGGAAAAATTACGCAAGGCCAGGTACAGCCCATATGCGGCCGTGATGCCAATAGCAGGCGCGCCCCGCACCATCAACGAGCAGATGGCCTCGAATACGTCGGAGACTTCCGTCAGACGGCAGTAGACGGTCTCTTCCGGTATCCGGGTCTGGTCCAGCAGAACCAGCGCATCATCTTTCCATTCAACAGCTTTAATCATATCGTATTCATTTATTCAATAACTTAAAAAGTTATCATTTCACTGTGAATATATCAAGTTAAAGAAAATTTATCAGAATCCGGGAGTCAGGATAACGAGCGGCCCCCGTCAACCTTGATCACCGTCCCGGTAATAAAATCGCTGCCGCTGATCAGAAACTCGGCGGCGGCGGCAATGTCTCCGGCCGCGCCGACTCGCTGCAGGGGAGTGCGTTCAATCAGGCGATGCTCCTCTTCTTCATCATAGTCTTCGGCTAACAGGACCGTTCCCGGGGCAATGGCATTGACCAACACATGGGGAGCAAGCGCCTTGGCCAGGCCCTGCGTAAGCGCAATTACGCCGGCTTTGGATACACAATAGGGGATGTAGTCCTTCCAGACTTTCTCCGCGGCAACATCGGCGATATTAATAATCTTTCCCTCTTTCTGCCGCACCATCACTTCGCCGATGATCCGGCAGCCCAGGTAGACCCCGGTTAAATTGACATCCAGAAAGTGCCGCCAATCCGGGAGTGTCGATTGCAGGAAAGGCGTTTTATAAAAGATCGCTGCATTGTTAACCAATACATCGATTCGGCCATAAGCGGTTAATATCTCCTCGCGCATGGATAGCCAATCCTCTTCTTTGGAGATATCGCCCTGCACCAGCAGCGGCGCCGGCCCCAGGGCGGCCAATTGATTGGCGGTCTCCCGGGCCTTTTCCGCCTTGGTGCGATATTGAATGACCACCCGCGCCCCGGCTTTGGCCAGGCGCAGCGCAATGGCCTTTCCCACTCGTTCAGCGCTCCCGGTGATCAGAATGACACGATCCTGCACTTGCATGATATCCTTTCGTTTCTGATTAACCGAGGGCAAAAATATTGATGAAACCATTGCAAACAAAGCGCTTTATTCCAATTTGGCAGGATTTTTCCTGAGACTGGGGAGGCAGAGACTGTGCAAAGTCGCCCTTAATTGTTTGGGAAAAAACTAAATTCACGGGGCGAATCGGTCGAAATGCAGTTAAGAGCATGAGGACAGGGAATGTTGTTAATTGTCAGGAACAGACGATGTCTATTCTCCCGCCAATCCGTTGCATTCGCGACGCTCCGGCGGATTGTTCCTGCCCGGGCTGCCCGATCCTGATTTCTTAATTGCTCTTCTAATAAGTGTTAACCCGAACACTCACAGAAGCCAAGAGGGAGGCAACCATGAGTGAAGTTGTTGAAAAAGCCAGCACCATTTACCAACTGGTAAGTTTCTGTATTAATAATGAGGAGTATGGGATTGATATCCTCAACGTGCAGGAGATTATCCGCCCCATGGATATGACCCGGGTCCCCAATGCGCCGGATTTCATCGAAGGAGTGATTAACCTGCGCGGAAAAATAGTTCCGGTGGTGGATTTGCGGCAACGCTTCAACCTTTCTTCCCGGAAACGGGACGAGTCTTCCCGGATTATTGTGGTGGAGTTAAGCGGTAAAGTGGTTGGTTTCCTGGTGGATAAAGTTCGGGAAGTACTGCGGGTGGAGCAAGCTATAATCGAGCCGCCCCCGGAGTTAACCACTAATATCGATGTCCGCTACATCACCGGCGTGGCCAAACTTAAAGACCGCCTGCTGATTTTGCTCGACCTGGTAAAGGTGTTGAGTGTGGAAGAAAGAGAGAAACTGGCTTCGCTGGAAGAAACGGTGAATTAAGCATTTAGCAGGCAAAAACACCGTCAGGAAATCGCTGCTTCTGTGCGGTAAGTATTTAAGGAAGATCAATTCTTGACGACAGTGTAGAATTAAGAGTTGGATTCTTAGATCATAACAGGGAAGGTTGATCGAATGAAGAGAGGGAATTCTTTATCTTTTGCACATCTATCGCTAAGCACATCGAGCCGTATTGTCTCGGCCAACATCTTCCCCAACCATTCTGATCTCGGCAGTGAAGAGGTTCCTTGAGGCGTTCTCAAAGGATTTCGGTTCGTTGCTTGTGGAGTTTCGATGAAGAAATAGACTTTAGCAAAAGGTTGTTAAAACGATGAACAAAACGATTCAGCAACAATTATCCAGCAGCGACCCGCTGGAACGTCGCAACGCCCTGGAAGAGCTCTTTGGGGAGCCGCTTTGTGGGGATGTTCTGGCCCTGGTTGCCCGGGCTATCAGCGATCCGGACCGCGGCGTCCGTGATATTGCCGCACAGTTGCTGGCCGGTGCACCATCGCAGCAAGCGGCCAGGCAGATTGTCGAACACATTGCCAGCCGAGATATTACCATCCGCAATTTGGCGGGCGATACCTTGATCAAGATGGGCGAATATGCTATAGAGTCATTGATCCCGTTTATCGATGCGGAAGACAAAGACGTACGTAAGTTTGCCATTGATTTACTGGCGCTGCTGCCGGCGCATAAGGCTATCGATCGTATCGCAAAGCGTTTAAATGATCCCGAGCCGAATGTGGTGTGCGCGGTGATCGGCGCCCTGGGATCGTTGCATGCCGTCGAGTATAGCGGCGCATTGCTGGAAAGCTATCACACCGCCCCGTATGCGCGCGCCGATATTATTACCGCACTGGCGCAATTCTCGATTGAAGAACACTTGAATTTTTTTACCGAAGCGCTGCAGGATGATGATCCGGTTGTGCAGTTAACCGCAGCAGAAGCCTTAGCCGGCTACAAAGACGCCTCGATCCTGGAAAAGCTTTATCAGAAAATCGAGGAAGTTTCCAGTACGGCCCGCTCGATCATCCTCCAATCGATCATCAGCATCATCGATGCGCATCCGGATGAAAACATCGCACTTCCCCATTCGTTGAAAGTCCATTTTTTAGAGATGTTAAATGATTTTGATCTGGACTATGTCTGCGCGGCCGTGCGGGGATTACAGCATTATCAGGACCCGGATATTGTCGACCGCCTGATCTCCAAGATGGGAGTTGCCGATCAACTGGATCTGCAAATTTATCACACTATTTCCCAAACCGGGATCAATGTCATCACCAAAATCCTGCACGCTGCCAGGGAGGAGGTTATTTCTCCGCAGGCCGCAGCCCGGTTTGTCCTGGGCCTGGCCTCGGAATATGCCATGACAGATGAACATATCCAGCAAGACCCCGCTGTGGAAAAGATGAGTGTGTTTATCAAAAACCACTTTCATATTTTGGATGTGGAGGCCAAGCTGTCCAGCATTGAAATATTCAAAAAATTCGGCTTCCCTAACATGGAAGCAATCATAAATGAGGCTTTACGGGATGAGGAGTCGCTGGTGCGTTCCTTTGCCCTGGAGGCGGTGCGTTCCCTGGATTTAAGCGCCTTTACCGGGGCGCTCTACCAACTCTATGAAGATGAAGACGAGGGGATTCGCCAGGCGGCGCTGGAACTTCTGGATGAAATGGAACCCGATCAAAAAGGATTTTAGCTATGAGCTTTTTGGGTCAGATGAACTTAACCACAACGCAGCAGCATTCGAAGCTCTCTCCCAACGAGTTTGAACGATTGCGCAAGTATATTTATAATACGACCGGCATTTTTTTTCCGGACAATAAAAAATATTTACTGGAAAGCCGGGTGGGGCAGCGTTTGGCTACTTTGAATTTCGGCTCCTTTGACAGTTACCTGGATCATTTGCGCAATGGGCAGGGGGCTACTGAAATACCTGCCCTGATTAATGCCATCACCATCAACGAAACGTTTTTCTTTCGCAATGAGCCCCAACTGGAAGTAGTCGAACAAGAATTGCTTCCCAAGTTAGCGGAAACCCGGCAAAAACAGGGGAAGTCCAAAGTTCGTATCTGGAGCGCCGCCTGCTCATCGGGCGAGGAGCCTTATACCCTGGCCATGATTATTAAAAATAAAATCCAGCCCCGGTTTCCCCGGATGCAGTTTGAAATCCTTGGCACAGACATCAACACCCATGTTTTGCAAAAAGCCCGCACCGGCATCTATCGGGAATACGCGGTTCGGAAGGCGCCTAAAAACTATTTTACCCGCTATTTCCGGGAGGACAAAGGGCGGTTTATGTTGCAGCCTTCTATCCTGAAAATGGTCGATTTCCGGCGCCTAAACTTGTTTGATCGCCGCTCCATGCAGATGATGCGTAATTTTGACATGATCTTCTGCGCCAATGTGTTGATTTATTTTGACGCAGATTCCAAAAAGCAAGTCGTGAATAATCTCTATGACGCCCTGAACAACGACGGCTATTTATTGTTAGGCTATTCGGAATCACTTTACGGCGTCAGTCAGGCGTTCAAGCCGATTCACTTTACCAAGACTATCGCATATCATAAGGAGTAATACTATGAACAAGGTCGTAATGGTCGTTGACGACGCCGAATCGATCCGGAAATTTATCATGTTTGCCTTGCGCGCCCAGGGGTGCAAAGTCATCCAGGCCAAAGATGGTATGGACGCCCTGGAAAAATTGGCTCATGAACAGGTCGACCTGATTATTACCGATCTGAATATGCCCAACATGAATGGCTTCGATTTGGTGAAAGCCGTGCGTGATGACCAGCGCTACCAGGAAATCCCGGTGATTATCCTGTCCTCCCTGAGCAGCGAAGAAGAGCAGCAAATGGGCAAGGATTTGGGAGCAACAGCCTATCTGGTCAAACCGTTTGATCAAAAACGAATTCAATATGAAGTGTTAAAGTATTTAGCGTAGAGGAGGATATACAATGAAGTTTCTGGTTGTTGATGACTCTCCGACCATGCGTCGCATTGTGAATAATGCCCTGGGACGGATTGGCTACGATGATGTGGTGGAAGCGGAAGACGGTAAAGACGCCCTGGCAAAACTGGTGGTGGAGGAGGTCGATTTTATCATCACAGACTGGAATATGCCCAATATGACCGGTCTGGAGTTTACCAAAGCGGTCCGGAGCCATCCGGAGTTTCACGAAATGCCCATCCTGATGGTCACCACACGGAGTATGAAGGAGGATGTGTTCGAGGCCTTGCAAGCCCGGGTCAACAATTATATTACCAAACCATTTACTCCTCAGGTGCTTAAAGAAAAGATTGAACAAATTTTGCAGACAGCTTAGGGAGGGAGCCATGCATGTTCAAAACCTAAATGGAATTTCCAACAAAATAAACGAATTGAAAGCCTTGTTTATTTTTGGCCAGCGAGTCTTGCCGTTTCTGGAAGAGTTGTTCCAGTTTGTGCAGGAAGTTATTCCTTTACTGGATGAGATCAATGCCTCGATCAAAGAAAGCACCTCCAAGATGCCCCGGGCCTCTTCTCAGTTGAATAAAGTAACCCAGGCAACCGAGTTGGCTACTACCGAAATTTTGGACACCATCGACAGTATCCTTTTTAAATTGGGGACTGTTAAATCCGGCCGCCAAAAAGAGCTGGACTTAATCAACAGGGCCATGCGGTTAGACACCCGAATGATCCGTATCCTGCGCAAAGAATTGGGCCATAGTCATCCGGAATTGCTGGGGCAGATTAACGCGATGCACAAGGAAAAACGGGCCCTGCTCAAAGCCAGCCTGCAAGAAGATAGCCGCCTGGCGGACGTTCTGAATGAAATTCATGATAAAACCAGCAATATCCTGATGTCGCTCCAGGTTCAGGACATTACCGCCCAGCAAATTGCCGCGGTAAATCACCTGATTGAGTCGATCGAAGAGCATTTGGAGAAATTGATTTGCAGATTTAAGAATGGCCAGAATGTTTTTGCGGAGGACGATGTTGCCGGGAAACATAAAGCGTTTAATCCGGATGCGATCTATGACACCTCCGGGGCGCAACAACAGGCGGCGGATGAAATTTTTCAAAACCCGGCCCCGGCGGCCGAACCGGCCGATCAGGCCGACCAGGGTGAAATAAACAAATTATTCCGGGAGACGTCTTCGGAAGCAACCGCGGCGGAAGAGGGAACATCGACCCCGCCCGGGGAAGACCTGGCAGATTTGCACAGGGAAGCCTCCCAGGAAGAAATAGACAAACTATTCGGAAATTGACTGAGGCCTGATATGCATCCCATGTTTTCAGATGACATGCTCGAAATTGTTGAGAGCTTTGTGATAGAAACACAAGAAATGTTTGAAGAACTTGATCAGGACTTGCTGGAATTGGAAAGCCACTCTGAGGACAAAGAACTGATCAACAAAATTTTCCGGGCGGTCCATACGGTTAAGGGCACTTCCGGTTTTTTAGAGTTTACCCAAATGAGCGAACTGGCGCATGTGTTTGAGGATGTCTTAAACAAAATGCGCAAAGAGGAACTGAAATTTAAACCGGAAATGTTAGACGTCATGTTAGACGCCTTCGATATGATGAAGGCGCTTTTGGAGCAGGTGATCGAAAAAACTATCCGGGAAATTGACCTGGGCGACATCATTGCCCGGCTGGAGGCTATCGCCGCCCAACAGCCGGCGGCGTCAGTTGCCGCTAAAGCGACATCGCCGCAGCAGGAAAACGCCCCGGCTTCTGCCGCCGGGAAAGGGAAAGGTGCGGCGCCGGAACCACATCCCATGTTTGCCGAGGACATGGCCGAGATTGTGGAGAGCTTTATCGTGGAAACCGAGGAACTGTTCGAACAGTTAGATCAGGATTTGCTCCAGTTGGAACAACGCGCGGATGATAAAGAACTAATCAACACCATTTTCCGGGCGGTGCACACGGTAAAAGGAACCTCGGGTTTCCTGGGCTTTGACCAGATGAGCGATCTTTCCCACTACTTTGAGGATGTGCTGAATAAACTTCGTAAAGAGGAGTTGCTGTTTCAGCCCTGGATGATGGACATTATGCTGGACGCCCTCGATACGATGAAAGTTTTGCTCCAGCAAGCGGTACACAAAGAAATTAAGCCGATCAATTTAGAGACTCTTTTGGCGAACTTGATGAATATTGCCGAAGGAAAGAAGGTGCAAAGAGAAAAAATGGCCGGGGAAGGCGCTTCTCCCCACAAAGGCGCTGCCAAAACCGGGCCGACGCCCGCACCGGCCGCAGCTCCTCCCAGGCGGAAAATGGACAAGACGGTTGACGCCACAATTCGGGTTGATGTGCGCCGATTGGATGATCTGATGAACCTGGTGGGCGAATTGGTGCTGGGACGGAACCGGCTGGCCCAGATTGTCAGCACTTTTGCCATGAAGGATGAATCCCAGGAATTAAGTCATGAATTGGTCGATACCAGCGCCCAGATAGATTTTATCACTACCGAACTGCAAGCCGCAGTGATGAAAACCCGTATGGTGCAAATCGGGCGGGTTTTTAACCGCTTTCCACGCCTGGTGCGGGACATCGCCCGGGAGTCCGGCAAAGAGATCGAGCTGGTGCTGGAAGGGGAGGAAACCGAGATGGATAAATCGATCATCGAGGAAATTAGCGATCCGCTTATCCATTTGATCCGCAATGCCGCCGATCATGGGGTGGAGTCCCCCGGGGAGCGCGAGAAAAAGGGCAAGCCCAGGCGGGGCGTTATCCGCCTTTCCGCCGGCCACGAGGGTAATCATATTGTAATTATGATCGAAGATGACGGCCGCGGCATCGATCCGGAAAAAATTAAAACAAAAGCAGTCGAAAAGGAGTTGATCTCCCCGGAAGAAGCGGCCAACCTCAGCCTCGCCGAAATCTATAACCTGATCTTTCTGCCCGGATTCAGCACCGCGCAAAAAGTTACCAATGTTTCCGGCCGTGGGGTGGGCATGGATGTGGTGAAAACCAACATCACCAGGCTAAATGGAATGGTCAGCGTCGAATCCGAAGTCGGCAAGGGAACCCGGCTGACCCTGAAACTGCCGCTGACCCTGGCGATTATTCAGGGATTGCTGGTGAATGTCGGCGCCGAGACTTTTGCGGTTCCGCTCAGTTCGGTGATCGAAGTGGTGAAAACCCACCGGGAGGAAGTCTCTACCATCCAGGGGCGGGAGGTGATCCGCATCCGGGAACGAATCCTTCCCCTGGTTCGCATCCACAAGCTCTTAGAGGTGCCCGGCGCCCAATCCGATCCGGATCGCTTTTATACCGTGGTGATCGGCGTCGCCAATCATCAGTTCGGGTTGATCGTCGATGACTTACAGGGACAGAAGGAAATTGTCATCAAATCATTGGGAACTTATCTGAAAAACATTCCCGGCATTGCCGGATCGACTATCCTGGGCGACGGGAAAGTGATTATGATCCTGGATATCGGGGAGCTTACACATTTGCTCCAGCAGCATACGGCAGTAGAGGATTAACGGCAAAATAAATATCAAGCAAAGCAGGGACTTATGGCGGTACGAATTTTAGTTGTCGACGATTCCGCATTTATGCGCAAGGCCATTTCGGTGATGTTGGAAGAGGAGCCGGATTTCCGGGTGGCGGCGACCGCCAAAGACGGTATTGAAGCTATCGAGATGACCCGTAAATATCGCCCGGACATTATCACCATGGACATTGAAATGCCGCGCATGGATGGCATAACCGCCCTGAAGGAAATAATGAGTTTTCAACCCACGCCGGTGCTGGTGATCAGTTCCCTGACCGTCGACGGCGCCGAGGCCACGGTGAAAGCCATGCAAGCCGGTGCAGTGGACTTTATCCCCAAACAGTTGTCGTTTGTCTCCCTGGATATTATCAAGATTAAAAAAGATTTAATTGAAAAGATCAGGGCGATTGCCGGCAGTAAATCGTCTTTGTTCGGAAGAGGCGACGCCCGGCGGGCCGGCCAGGCTTCCGCTGTTCCGCAAGGCCGACGTTTTCGGTTTCCCAGTGCGCAGTTTGTTGCTATTGGAGTGTCAACCGGCGGGCCGTTTTCTCTGCAAAAGCTAATCCCCAAATTACCGGCAAGCTTTCCCATTCCCATTGCGATTGTGCAGCACATGCCGCCCCATTTTACCCGTTCCATGGCCGAGCGGCTGAACCAGTTGAGCGCCCTAACCGTGCGCGAGGCCGAGGAAGCTATGGAATTGACCCCCGGATTGGTTCTGATTGCTCCCGGGGGAAAACATCTTCATTTCCGGAAACGCGGCGCTAAAGTAGTGGCGCACATTTCCGGGCAGCCTGCCGATACTCTCTTCAAGCCCTCGGTGGATGTGATGTTTCGCTCCGCCCATGATGTCTTCGGCGGGGATATCCTGGCAGTGGTGATGACCGGGATGGGCAAGGACGGCCTGGAGGGGGCCCGGCTGATCAAACAGTCCGGCGGCCGGGTGATTGCCCAGGATGAGCAATCCTGTGTGGTGTATGGAATGCCTAAAACGATTGTGGTCGCCGACCTGGCCGACCTGGTGCTGCCGCTCGAGGATATCCCCAAACAGCTAACCAGAACCGTCTCTCGTTTGCAGGCGGTTTCTTAGAAGCGGGTCGATCCTCCCAAGCCCTTTATCCGTAAACACTCCCTGTTATCGAGAGTTGGTCAATTTTCCCGCCGGGAGTCCTGGCCGGGATTTCTGCTTTCTTTGAAATTGAAGGATTTTTATCGGGGGAGATCAGGGAGTGAGTTTTTCCAATTGATCCAGGGCGGCCCGAAGCCGCTTTACCACATCCTGCGGCGAGTAGGGCTTCTGGATGAAATCCATGACCCCCTGTTTCTGCATTTCCGTTTTCAAATCCGGGTCAAAATAGCCGCTGGCAAACACCGCTTGTATGGAAGGGCTGATCTCACGCATGCGCAGGAAGGCTTCCCAGCCGCCTAATTTCGGAAGACCGGAATCGCTGAAAACCAGGTTGATTTGGTCCCGGAACTGGCGGAATAATTCTACCGCCTCCAGGCCGTCCCGGGCAATAAACAAGTGGTAGCCATTTACCTGCAAAATGGTGGAAAGCAGATCGATGAGCATTTCCTCATCTTCCACCAGGAGAATGGTCTCCGTGCCGGCAATGGGGCGATCTGTTCGGGTTGTTTCTTCCCGCTGCACCTGTTCCTCTACGGCCGGAAAATAAAAATGGAAGGTGGTGCCTTTGCCCAACTCGCTTTCCAAATCGATAAAGCCGTAGTGGCTGCTGACAATGCCGTAAACCACCGCCAGGCCCAAACCGGTGCCCCGGCCCCGCTGCTTGGTGGTAAAGAATGGTTCAAAGAGCCGTTTCCGGGTGTCCTCATCCATGCCGGTGCCGGAATCTTTTACGCTGACCACTACAAAATCCACCGGCTTGGCTTCCGGAAATTTTTCCACCACTTTTTCCCGGGGCGCCACACGGGTGGTGATGGTAATCGTGCCTCCGTTGGGCATGGCATCCCGGGCGTTGACGCAAAGATTGAGCAGGGCCTGGTGAAGTTGGTTCTGGTCTGCCCGGATAGGGGGCAGGTACGGGTCCAGGTGGGTCTCGAATAAGACGGTTTTTGGGAACGTTTCCGAGAGCATGTGTACTAACTCTTTAACCAGGTGATTCAAATCGGCCGACTCGAAAACAATATCAGCCTTGCGGGCAAAAGTCAGGATTTGTTCAACCAGGTTGGCCCCCCGTTTGACGGCGTTTAGAATTGCCTCAATGCTGTCGGCTTTGACCACGCCAGCGTAGTCGCGTTCCTGGAGCAGCGACGCGTGCCCCAGGATGATGCTGAGAATGTTGTTGAAATCGTGGGCCACCCCGCCGGCCAGGGTGCCGATGGATTGCATCTTCTGGGCCTGGAGAAGCTGCTGTTCTAACTGCTTCCGCTCGGTGTTGTCGAAAATGTAACCCCGGAACTGTTTCAGGTTGCCCTCGTCATCCAGTTCGGGAATAATGTTCTGGATGACGTATACTTTATCGCCTCCGGAGGCAATCAATTCCGCTTCGTGATATTCTAATTTTTTTTCCTGCTTCAGCCGTTCTAAAAAAGCTTTGAATTCGTTGGCGTTCGGGTAAAGGCTGGCAAAGTTGATTCGCAGCGCATCGGCAACGGAGGGAAAGCCAAAGATTTTGGCGAAGGCCGGATTGCAGGAAAGAATTTGCCCCTCGCCCGTGGCAATGAAGTCGCCGGTGAGGTCCTCCTCAAAAAAGCGCCGGTAGAGCTCCTTGCTGCGCTGAATGGCCTCTAATTTTTCCTGCTCCACCGCCAGGTGGCGACGACGATAGAGAATTGTGGTCACGATAATCGCCCACATCAGAATAAATAATACCGCCGTCCCGGTAATGAATACCCAAAAAATATCTAATGGCGTGCTTGCCACCAAAAACCTCCGGCAAAAAATAAATTCGCTAAGATGTCCAGCATCCAGTGGATTCCCCAGGCGGTCAGCATTTGCGCCC
>JAJRYW010000625.1 GCA_024275555.1 Calditrichota bacterium
ACTCAAAACTTTATCTTTAATTTACAATTATTTCAGCAAATTTAATGTCGAATACGCACAGATTTCTCTTCCCGGCAAACCGGGATTCGTGGCAACGCCATCCCGCGCCAACGCCAACGGCGCCACGTTGTGGCGGCGCCACGTTGTGGTTGGGAAAATGACAGTGGTTTTTTAAAGTTAATAATTACAGTTCTTTAAAAGGTAATAAGGTCTAATGTAATTCAAGTTTTTTAACTCTCTTTTTAAAAATCTCTGCGACCTCTGCGTCTCCGCGGCAAATTGCGTAGCATGAGGTGTCGAGATATTTTCCTGTAGAGACGTCCCGCCCGGGGCGTCTCTTTTTTAAGGCGCTCCTCCTCCCTCCAAACGATCTTGTATCTTTCCCCTGGTGTAGCGCCTTCCGTTAGTTTGCGCCCTGTATGTTTCTTTGTGGATTCCACAGAATCCGGCCGGGTGGATATAAGTTGATTTTACAGTAATTCCGGTAAAATCCCGGCAAATCAGCCGATGATAAGAAATTGTAGTCCGGATTGCATGACTGAAAAAGGGATGGGAACGGGGCCTTGCTTTTGCCGTAAAAAGGAGAGAATTTATTACCGAATGGCTTAATTTTATTTTATTTAGTTGCGAAGATGTCCTGGCAATTCTATATATCATTTAAATTGTTTTTTCCAAACACCGGGTGTCGGTACACTGTTGCAGTGGTTTTATAAACCGCAGGGAGGCACATCGCAAAATGAAGTTACCGCTGATAGGGAAAACGGGAACGACGGTGGTTCGATCAGTTGCACTGATTCTGATCTGGACATACCCTCTCTTTGCCCAATCGTCCCTGCCGGACCCCCGGGGATACCTGGAAGCCGCCCGCTATTACGAGAGCGGCGATTATGCCACGGCGCTGCAATATTTTCAGCAGGGAATGGCGGAAAATCCAACGTATGCAGAGCGTCTTCCGCAACTCAAATTTAAAATTGCCTACGCGTATTTTAAAACCGGTCGATATGCCGAGGCGATTGCTACTTTTCCGGAAAAAGCCGGGAAATTGCCGCAACTGTGGGACTACCGCGATTATTTTATCCATTTATCGTACCTGGCCCTGGGCGACACCGCGCAGGTCTTAAAAGGGCTGGCAAACTTCCGCTATAAACATCCGAAGAGCGCTTTGCAAGCGCAGGTCGATTCCCTGGCGGCGGAACTGTATTTCTGGTCTGCTGACTATGATTCCGCCGCCTACTACTATAAGCGTTTGCTGAAACTCCGGGGCGTTTTTAAAGGGGATGTCTACGCGCGCCTGGTGGAAATCGGGCGGCGGGCCCAGAACCGCAAATTGCTGGAAAAATACGCCCTGGAGTTAATCCGGAGCTATCCCTTTCATGCCGAAGCAAAGAGCGCTTACGCCGATTTAGAACGGCTCTACCGCGAAAAGAAGATTCCGGAAAAAACGCTCCGTCAGTTTTTCAGTTACCTGGCCCAGACCCGCCAGTTTGATAAGATTGATCAGCTTTTAGACCGCCAGGAGCAGCGCGGCGGAAAAACGGAACTGACTCGCTGGTTGCGAATTCGCAAACTATACAAAGAAAAACGCTATTGGGCGGCTTTCCAGGCCTGCCAGAGTCAGCGCCGCAGCTTTAAAAAGTATAAGTACTTGCGGGAAATCGACTTACATATTGCCCGCTGCTATTTACGCCTGGGGGACAACGAGAAGGCCATCAAAGCCGATGTAAAATTCCAGCAACGCTATCCCACCGATTATTTGGCGCCGGAGGTGCTTTGGGTGGTGGCCTGGTTGTATGAAGACCTGGGCCGGATCGACAAAGCCCAGCAGTATTATAAAAAGCTGATCCTCCGCTATCCCCGCTGTGAATTTGTTTCCGAAGCGCGTTTCCGTCGCGGGCTGGCGTTTTACCGAATGGGGGATTATACGCTGGCGCGCAAATGGTGGAAATTCGGCCTGGCCAGAGAAAAGGACGACACGTTTCAGGCTCGCTATCAATACTGGATTGCCAAGAGCTATGCAAAGGAAAGCCAATATCCCCAACAATTGGCGGAACTGGAACAGTTAGCCGGCAAGCCTTTTGACAGCTACTACAATCTAAAGGCGTTTTTGTTGACCACCAACGGCCCGGATATTCATCAATTTGTCGACTCGCTGCTCTGGGAGGTGCATCACAAACAGATCAGTTATCTGCCTAAATATTTAGACTATTTCCAGAAGCCGCTGTTGGTGCAGGAACTTTTTGGGGAGCACTACGCCCAGCGCGAGCTGGACAATTTCTCCGCCTCTATGCCGGATCAGAATTGGGAAATGCTCTACGCCCTGGGAGAAGTGAATGAGCGCATGCAGAACTTTGGCCGCGCTTACCGGATTTACCGCAAGGTGTACACGGAAAACTTTTTAGAAAAAGACTGGCGGGAGTGGGTGTTCCTCTTCAAACAGCTCTACCCGCTTTATTTTAACGGGGAGGTAAACGAATATGCCCGCAAGTGGAATATTACCCCGGCAAGTATCTGGGCGGTCATCAAAAAAGAGAGCGCCTTCGAGCCGCATATTATTTCCTATGCCAACGCCTATGGGTTGATGCAGATCATTCCGCCCACGGCGGTTCGCCTGGCCGAAAACCTGGGTATGGATTTGGAAGATGTGCGACGGCTCTACGAACCGAAATTCAATATTTTACTGGGAAGTTTCTACTTGTCGGAACTGCTGAAGCGCTATGAAGGCAATCTCTACTACGCCCTGGCCGCTTACAACGCCGGGGAGCACCGCGTCGATCGCTGGCGGCGCGAGAATAGCACCGAGGATGACGACCTCTTCATGGAAAACATCGAATTTGAACAAACCCGGGCCTATGTGCGCGGGGTAATGAAATTTTATTGGACCTATCATATTTTGATTCATCCGTTTAAAATACCGGATGATTTAGTGCCTTTCCCGGAAAAAGTGGCCCGGGAGCCCTGGTTCCATCAAGTCCAGGAACTTGAGTAGCCGGTTCAAGCCTGATTTCAGTCGTGCGAGGTGGTTGTGTCTTTAAAGCAATTCTGTTCCCATAGCCCCTTTCGGGGTCTTATTCGACAATCTTTTGTCGATTTGTTCTGTCGAAGACCGCTTACTTTTGCACCGAAGTGTGCAAAAGTACTTAGATTCTGTTGGATCGCGATTCTCTGTTTTTTGGCGGTCTTTTCTCCGCTGTTTGCCCAAAAACATTTCAGCAAACCCTATCGCCAGGAATTGGCTACCGAGGTGACCTTTTGGAAACGGGTTTTTACCCGGGTTTCGCAGGATGAGTACATCATCCACGACGCCGACCGGCTGGACCTGATTTACCAGGAAGTGCGCTTTGCACCGCAGGTTAGCGAACGAAAACGCCAGCGGCGGCTGAAGCAGATCAAAAAACGTATCCGGGATTTATTGCGGCGCTTCCATTCCGGCCAGGTCGACCTTAGTTCGCTGGGAACCTGGGAAAAGGAAATTTATCATAAATTTGATCACATCAACGAGAAAGATAAATTTTACCGGGCTTCCAAACGTATTCGCGCCCAGCAGGGAATCCGGGAAAATTTTATGGCCGGGGTGACCCGTTCTTTTGCCTATTTACCGCATATCCGCCGGATTTTCCGGGAGTACGGGCTTCCGGAGGAGTTGTGCTACCTGCCTCACATGGAATCGTCGTTTAATCCCAACGCCTATTCGCATGTCGGCGCAGCGGGTATGTGGCAGTTTATGCGCGCCACCGCCCGCGGTTATATGAAAGTGAATCGGGTTAAAGATGAACGTCTCGATCCCCTCATCGCCACTCGCGCAGCAGCGCGTTTGCTGAAATATAATTATAAGCAGTTGAAGGATTGGACCCTGGCGATTACCGCCTACAACCATGGCTTGGGGAGCATGCGCAAAGCCAAACGCCGATACGGCAATTATATGACCATCCGCGAGCGCTACCTGCGCCGCAGTTTCGGTTTTGCTTCCAAAAATTTTTACCCGGAGTTTCTGGCGGTGATTGAAATTGAGGACAGCCTGGAGCACTATTTCCCCGACATCGCAAAAGACCCGGTGCTGGTGTTCCAGGAGATTAAGCTGCCCCGCCCGGTTAAACTGAACCGCTTTGTGCGGCAGTTTGGCCTGGATATGACCGAGTTTAAGCGGCTGAACCCGGGTTTCCGCAGCCGGGTATGGAAGGGGAAACGCCGGGTTCCGGCCAACTACACCCTGCGCCTCCCCTTACAGGCGGATGCACAGCATATCCTGGCGGTCTTGGGCAGTAGTCAAGAGGATCAGGATAACGTAACCCTGGCCCTGCGCAGTTCCGACCGCCGGGATGTTATTGTACAAGAGCTGAAACAGATGAACCTGCGCAGAGAGCATTTTAAGCGATTGCTGGCGCAGCAGCAAGATCAGGTCTTGCCGGAGCAGCCGCCGGTTGCGGTTTCCAGCGAGGCCTATCATTCCCGGCCTGCGTCGTTGCCCTTGCTCGCATATCGCGATCTGCCGCAGGACGCCTTCAGCGGCGAAGTCGTTCCGCTCCCCAAAACAGCCGTGGCCGAGGACGCCGGGCAGCCGCTTTTGGCAATCCGTTTCCCGGTAAATTCGGCTTTGCCGCACAACATCCGGCCAGAACCGGAGCATCCCGCGATGGCTGCCTATGACGCCGGCCCGCTGCTTTGGCGCCGTAAACCAGCCGCCCCCGAAGCAGAACAGCCGTCATATTTATTCGCCGGAACTTTTTGGCCGGGAAAAGAAATTGGGCGGCAGAACCCGGTTCGATTAGAAAGAAAAATCAGTTTTTCCAAAGCCGGGTTGGAAGTTCCGGGGCCGGGCGTTAATCCGGAATTGCAACTGCGGGCCTCTTTGGAAAAGCCGGATGATCATCTGAGCGCCGGCGCAGCTTCCATTGACTGGGCCGTTCAGAAATCCGGAATGGCCCGGCCGGAATTGGGCCTGGCCGCCGTCGGCGCGGAAATAATCTATGCCTTCCGGGAGGATTGGCAGGATAACGAACTCATCGCTTATACGGCGCCTGTTATGCCG
>JAJRYW010000626.1 GCA_024275555.1 Calditrichota bacterium
CGTATATGGGCTTTTGCGCATGTATTACCCAATGCCGTGATTGGCGAGGATTGCAATATCTGCGATGGCGTATTTGTTGAAAACGATGTAAGAATCGGCAATCGGGTTACAATCAAATCCGGGGTGCAACTGTGGAACGGGGTCAGGCTGGAAGATGATGTGTTTGTAGGGCCAAACGCCACTTTCACCAATGACCCTTTCCCGCGCAGCAAGCAATATCCAGAACAGTTTCCAGAAACACGGGTATGCCAGGGCGCATCCATTGGGGCAAACGCTACACTGCTGCCCGGTATTACTGTTGGGGAAAATGCGATGGTTGGCGCCGGGGCGGTGGTCACCCGGGATGTACCCGCAAACGCCATTGTGGTGGGCAACCCGGCCCGGATCAAGGGGTATGTCTCGTCGGGGCAGCCACACCAGCAAGCCACACCAAAAGTTTCCGGCGGAATGGGCGCGCTGTCTGTCAAAGGGGCGCAATTGATCCGCCTGCCCCGCATTGTGGATTTGCGGGGAAAACTAACTTTTGGCGAATACGACAAACACCTGCCTTTTGCTCCCAAACGCTACTTTGTCATCTTTGATGTCCCTAGCAAAGAGGTGCGGGGGGAGCACGCCCACCGGGAGTTGCACCAATTCCTGGTTTGTCTGCGCGGATCGTGCACCGTTATGATTGATGACGGCACTAATCGGGATGAGATCGTTCTGAACCAGCCGGATACCGGACTGCACATCCCGCCGATGATTTGGTCTACGCAATATCACTACACGTCCGATGCTGTGCTGCTGGTTCTGGCATCGGAAATCTATGAACCGGATGATTATATCCGCAGTTATGAGGAATATCTCCGGGAGATCAAAAGGATCACTCGTGGCTGACATTCCCTTCTTAGATTTACGAGCGCCCTATAAAGAATTGCAGGCCGAATTTGACGCCGCCTACCGGCGGGTGATGGAATCAGGCTGGTATATCCTGGGAGAGGAGGTGGAAGCCTTTGAAGCCGAATTCGCCGGGTACTGCGGGGCAAAGCACTGCATCGGGGTGGGGAACGGGCTGGAGGCACTGCACCTGACTTTGCGCGCTGCTGGGATTGGCCCCGGCGACGCAGTCATCGTCCCGGCGAACACCTATATCGCCACCTGGCTGGCGGTCTCTTACGCCGGGGCGACCCCTGTGCCGGTGGAGCCGGTGGAAGCGACTTATAATCTTGACCCTGCCCGAATTGAGGCCGCCATCACACCGCGAACCCGCGCTATTATGCCGGTGCATCTTTACGGGCAGCCCGCCGACCTGGATGCCATCGCAGAGATCGCCCGCAGGCACGGGCTTTACGTCTTCGATGACGCCGCCCAGGCGCACGGGGCGCGCTACAAAGGCAGACGGGTGGGCGGATTGTGTGACGCCACCGGCTGGAGTTTTTACCCCGGCAAGAATCTGGGCGCTTTCGGCGATGCAGGCGCGGTGACGACCAATGATGACGAATTGGCGGAGCGCCTGCGCACGCTGCGGAATTATGGCTCAAAGATCAAATATTACAACGAAATCAAAGGCTTCAACTCCCGGCTGGACTCCTTGCAGGCGGCTTTTTTACGGGTGAAGTTGAAACGCCTGGATGCATGGAATGAGCGTCGCAAGGCCATTGCCCATCACTATCTGGAATCGCTACGCGACGTGCCGGATTTGATTTTGCCGGATGTCCCTCAATGGGCAGATCCGTGTTGGCACCTTTTCGTGGTGCGTCACCCGGAACGGGACGCTTTGCAAAACTATCTCAAGGGACAGGGTATTGGTACTTTGATTCATTACCCTGTACCGCCGCATTTACAAGAAGCTTATCATGAGTTAAGGTTTACGGAAGGAACGTTTCCTATTACTGAGGTAATTCATCAGGAAGTGCTTAGCCTTCCGGTGGATCCAAGCTTGAATGGTAAGCATATTCAATATGTAATAGAACAGGTGTTGAAATTTTATGGTTTTGCCTAATCTTTTTGTGCCAGGTGCAGGAAAATCAGGAACAAGTAGCCTGCATGAGTATTTTAACCAGCATCCTGATATTTATATGAGCGAAAATAAAGAGCCTCATTTCTTTAGTCATGATAGAAATTATAAGAAAGGACTGAAGGAGTATAGTAAACTGTTTGAAAAAGGGAAAGATTCTTTTTATCGCGGGGAATCAAGTACGGGGTATATGGTCTTTCCTAGAGTTGTGGAACGCATAGAAAAAAATATCTGTAATCCAAAATTTGTTTTCATCTTAAGGAACCCAATAGATAGAGCGTGGTCGCATTATTGGTGGTTGCGAGGTACGGGATTCGAAAATGCGTCATTCGATGTGGCATTGTTACGCGATTGGGATAATGAACCAGATCCAGAACAGGGTATTCCTTACTATAAATTTTATTTTCAATATGGCTTATATGCCAAGTGGTTATCAAGATACTTGGATGTTTTTGGCTGTGCGAATATTCATATTATTACGACAGAA
>JAJRYW010000032.1 GCA_024275555.1 Calditrichota bacterium
CATTCTAGACGAGTTTGGTGTTCCGATTGAAAACCATGTCGGTTATTATTATTCTTTTGACGGGGGTTATAGCTGGCAGGGTACAGACGACATTTCCGGTCCGGGCGGCGGAGACCCGGTGGTGGTGTTTGATCCTGCCGGATTGCCTACCTGATTTAGTAGAAAATAGCTTCCCTTGTGCTCTCGGCATCTTTGCGGCAAAAAACAGATTTTTAAAATCGAATATTCTCCCCCGTAGGCTGCCGGGAATCACGAAGTGGGGATTAACCAGCCAATCGAGAAAAGCAGGCTGTAAATCAGCAGCAACTTCCCGGTATCGGCCAGCACCCGGTTCAGTTCCGGCGAGCCGCTTAGCGTAAACACCCGGCGGATGCTGGGGATAGCGGGAATCAGCGCCAGGAGGGTCAGCAGCGAAAAGTAGTGGGCCCCGGTCAGGTAAATCAGCCAAAGAGGAAGCAGGCAGGCAATCAGCAGCGAGGCCAGGTACTCGGCCCGGGCAAAACCGATCCCGAAACGCACCACCAGGGTGCGTTTGCCGCTCTTCCGGTCGGTGTTGATGTCGCGCAGATTGTTGACGGTCAGCAAGGCGGTGGAGATGAGCCCCGGCGCCAGACCGGCGATGAGCACGGCGGAGTTAATCTCCAGCGCCTGCACGTAGTAGGTTCCTCCCACGGCGACCGGGCCGAAGAAGATCAGCACAAAGATATCACCCAATCCATTATAGCCCAGGGGATACGGGCCGCCGGTGTAGAGGACGCCAAACAGAATCGAGGCCAGGCCCAGCGCCAGAATCGGCCAGCCGCCCCGCCAAACCAGGTAAAGCCCTAATAAAAAAGCCAGCAGGAATACCAGGATAAAGGCGCGCTTCATGGTCTCCGGCGGGATCAGCCCGGCCTGGGTGGCCCGGATGGGCCCCAGGCGGTCTTCCGAATCCGCGCCGTGCTGGTAATCAAAATAATCGTTGGCGAAATTGGTTCCCACCTGGATCAGCAGTGCGCCGAGCAGGGCAACCGAGGCGCTCAGAAAATGGAATTTGCTGTCCGCCGCAGCCATAGCGGTTCCCATCAGCACCGGGCCGAAAGCCGCCCACAATGTTTTGGGGCGGCTGGCTAAAATCCAGGCAGTTCCTTTGCTGGTGCTCATCATCCTCGGAAAAATTAAGGTCTGCGGGTAAATTTACGGAAATCCGGCTTGCGTTTTTCCAGGAATGCTTTCTTGCCTTCCTGACCTTCTTCAGTCATATAGAAGAGCATGGTGGCGTTTCCGGCTAACTCCTGTAAACCGGCCTGCCCGTCGCAGTCGGCGTTGAGCGCCGCTTTCAGGCAGCGGATCGCTATGGGGGAATTATCCAGGATCTCCCGGCACCACTGCACCGTTTCTTCTTCCAGTTTTTCCAGGGGCGTTACGGTGTTTACCAGGCCCATGTCCAGGGCTTCCTGTGCGCTGTACTGGCGGCAGAGGAACCAGATTTCCCGGGCTTTCTTTTGCCCGACAATGCGGGCCATGTAGCTGGCGCCGTAGCCGCCGTCAAAAGAACCCACTTTGGGGCCGGTTTGGCCAAAGATGGCATTGTCGGCGGCGATGGTCAGATCGCACATCATGTGCAGTACATGGCCGCCGCCGATAGCATAACCGGCCACCATGGCGATCACCGGTTTGGGGCAGGTGCGAATCTGGCGCTGGAAATCCAGCACATTTAAACGATGCACGCCGCCGTCATCCACGTAACCGGCGTCTCCGCGCACCCGCTGATCTCCGCCGGAACAAAAGGCTTTTTCACCCTCGCCGGTCAGGATAATCACCCCGGTTTCGGCGTCGTCGCGGGCGTCGGACAGGGCCTCCATCATTTCCCGCACCGTTAACGGCCGGAAAGCGTTGCGAACCTCGGGCCGGTTAATAGTAATCTTGGCAATCCCTTCGGCTTTGTGGTATTTGATGTCCGTGTACTCTTTTACGACGATCCAATTGACGCTGCTCATCAGGCTCCTCCTGCTAACATGTTGAGATTAGAAATGTATTATGATAAAACATTTTTTACTCCCACTTTCTTTGCCGCTCCAACTGCCAAAGAGAAACATCTAAATTTCTTTGAACACCGGGTTTTAAGTAATTGCACTTAAATAAACGACAATTCGTACTTGCTGGCTTCGACATGCTCAGCCAGCAGTCCCAGCCAGGAGGCTGAGCTTGTCGAAGCCGGGAGTGCCTGAAAAAGTGTCGTTTATTCAATGTCATTTACCTATGTGAATAGACGGCCTTTCCACAGGCTATGTCAGGCGCGATCATCAAATTTTAATTCTCCCGGCAAAAATCGGAAACGATTCCGGCAAACTCCCCCGGTCTTTCAAAATGACAATTATGTCCGCATCCGGGAACGATTTTCTTCCGGAAGGCCGGATTGGCCGCTGCCATCCGGGTCGAAATGGCCTCAAATTTAACATCTTTTTCGCCAATCACCAAAAGCAGAGGTAATTTAATCTCGGTCAGCCGCGGCCAGAGGGAGGGCTGTTGCCCGGTTCCCATCTCGCGTAATGACCGGGCTAAGGCTTTCGGGTTATTTTGGGCGCGTTGCTGCAGCAGCCGGGAAAAATGGGGATGGCGGGAAATATCGCCGAATATCGGGTTTTGATACCATTGCTCCAGCAGTGGATGCGGCCAGTCAGCGCTAAGGATTCTTTGGGCCAGATGCTCATCCTGACTCCGCCGCTCCCGGCGTTCTTTTGCCTGCGCCAATCCCGGCGAGGCCGATTCGAGGATCAGCCGTTTCCACCGCTGCGGATAGGCCAGCGCCAGGAACAGCGCCAACCGCCCTCCCATGGAATAGCCCAGCAGATTGGCCTGTGGAAGGCCCCGCTGATCCAGCACATCGATCACCCACCTGGCAGTGTTTTCCATACTCCAGGGCAAACTCTCCGGCTCCTCTGCACTCAGGCCGTGGCCGGGCAAATCGATGGCAATGCAATAAAAGCGCTCCGAGAGAACGGCGGCTATCGCCTCCCAATCCGAAGCGGCGCCCATAAACCCATGCAGCATCAGCAGGGCCGGCAGTTCGGGATTTCCATAGCATTGATCGGGTAGCTTCATCGGCTTAAATAAAAAACGGGAGTCCCAGGGGATTCCCGTTTTTAAAAGTTATATGATCTGATCGGTTACTGTTCTTTTTGGCGCATCAGGTATTCTTTGTGGCTGAGATTATAGCGCCCTTCGCGGTCCACCCGTTTCAAGACCACTTTAATCTTATCTCCGACGCCCACTTTATCCGAGACTTTGTTGACCCGGTGTTCGGCGAGTTCGGAAATATGCACCAATCCTTCTTTGCCGGGCATGAATTCCACAAAGGCGCCAAAGTCCATCACTTTTTTGACCACGCCGTCGTAGATTTTACCGACTTCCGGCTCGCGAACCATCGATTCGACCATTTCCTTGGCTTTTTCGGCCGCGCCCACATCGGAGGAGGCGATAATGACCAGGCCGGTGTCGTCGATGTCAATCTTGGCCCCGGTTTGTTCGATGATGCTGCGGATGGTTTTACCGCCCGGGCCAATCACCAGGCCGATTTTATCCACAGGAACCATGGTGGAGAGAATCCGGGGCGCGTAGCGGGAAATCTCGGCCCGGGGCCGGTCGATGGTCTTATCCATGATGTCTAAAATCTTCAGACGGGCCCGGTGCGCTTTTTCCAGCGCCTCGGCCATCACTTCAAAGGACAAACCGGAAACTTTGATGTCCATCTGGAAGGCGGTAATTCCTTCGCGGGTTCCGGCAACTTTAAAATCCATGTCGCCGAGATGGTCTTCATCGCCCAGGATGTCGGTCAGCACCCGCACTTCGGAATCTTCTTTGATCATCCCCATGGCGATTCCGGCCACATGGCACTTGGTAGGCACGCCGGCGTCCATCAGACTTAAGGAGCCGGAACACACCGTGGCCATCGAGGACGATCCGTTGGATTCCAGGATATCCGAGACAATCCGGATGGTATAGGGAAAATTATCCTCGGCGGGCAAAACCGGCATCAGGGCTCGTTCGGCCAGATCGCCGTGGCCGATTTCCCGGCGGCTGGTGCCGCGGAAGGGCTTTACTTCCCCGACGCTGAAACCGGGAAAATTGTAGTGCAGCATGTAGCTTTTAGTGCTCTCGCCTTCCAGGGCGTCGATCATCTGCTCATCCACCTTGGTGCCCAGGGTGGTGGTGCCCAGGCTCTGGGTCTGGCCGCGGGTAAACAGCGCCGATCCGTGGGCGCGGGGCAGGAAGGATACTTCACAGGTAATCTCCCGCACATCATCCATCCCCCGGCCGTCCAAACGCACATTCTCGTTGACGATCATCGAACGCACTTCGCGTTTTTCGATCTCCTCAAAAAGTTCCTTGATGCGCGGCTTGTAGGCCTCATATTCTTCTTCACCGAGGTGTTCAGCCAATTCGTTTTTAATCTGGGTAATGGCGTCCCGGCGGGCTTTCTTTTCCTGGATTTTAATGGCTTCCTGAATCCGCGGGGTCACAAAGCTCTGCACTTTTTCCTGCAACTCTTCCGGGAATTCCGGCAGCACCAGTTCCAGCTTTTGCACCGGCATTTCGGCGATGAATTCATTCTGTATTTCGATAATCTGGCGGATGTATTCGTGCCCGAACTTAAGGGCTTCCAGCATTTCGCTTTCGTTGATCTCGGCCGACTCCCCTTCCACCATCATGATGGAATCGTACGATCCGGAAAGCACCAGGTTGATGTCGCTTTCTTCCAACTGGGAAAAAGTGGGATTGATGACAAATTCTCCGCCAAGCCGTCCTACCCGCACCCATGCAATCGGTCCTTCAAAAGGGATATCCGAAATAGAGAGCGCCAGCGATGCGCCGATTCCGCCTAAAACATCGGCGTCGTTTTCCTTGTCGGTGGAGAGCACAAAAATTACAATCTGGGTGTCGTTTTTATAGCCCCTGGGAAACAAAGGACGGATGGGGCGATCGATCAGACGGGCGCTGAGAATTTCTTTCTGTCCCGGGCGTCCTTCGCGCTTAAAAAAACCGCCCGGAATTTTTCCGGCGGCGTAAGTCCGTTCCTGGTATTCCACAGAAAGCGGGAAAAAATCAATATCATCCCGGGGTTCTTTAGAGCAGGTGGCGACTGCCAGGATCATCGTATCGGCATAGCGAACCAATACGGAGCCGTTGGCCTGTCTTGCCAGGCGGCCGGTTTCCAGGGTGAGCATCCGCCCACCGATTTCGCGTTCTTTTCTTACAATCATTACTTACCTAACTCCCTTCTTATCGTCTCAAGCCAAGTTCCTGGATCAAGCTACGATAGCGATTGATATCTTTCTTCGCCAAATAATTTAACAAACGGCGACGCTGACCGACCAACTTCAACAACCCGCGCCGGGAATGATGATCCGACTTGTGGGTCTTCAGATGTTCCGTCAAATAATGAATCCGGTGACTAATCAGCGCAACCTGAACTTCGGTACGGCCAAAATCTTTTTCGTTTTGGCCGAATTTTCCAACAATTTCCATCTTTTTTTCATTTGGAATAGACATTGTTCCTCCGTCAACTTATGTATTTCTCACATTCGATTTTATCTTTTTCCAGTTGAGCGCGCAACTCCTCGATCCCGGAAAACTTCTGCTCCGGACGGATATAATGCAGAAAATGAACCGTCAGAGCCTTTTGGTACAATGAAGCGTCAAAGTTAAATAGATGCACTTCTAAAGTCAAGTTCTCTGAATTAAAGGTGGGGCGGCGTCCGATGTTCATCATGCCGGCATAGTGGGTTTTTCCGGCCTTTGCTTTAACCGCATAAACGCCTTCCCGGGGAATAAGCTTGTAGGGATGATCCACAACGATGTTGGCGGTTGGGAAACCGATTTGGCGCCCGCGGCGTTCTCCCGGGGCCACCACACCGGAGAGGCTGTAGGGCCGGCCCAGGTATTTCGCGGCCCGGTCCACCTGCCCCTGCTGCACCAATTGGCGGATCAAACTGCTGCTAACGACCTCGCCGCCATTTTCAAACGGGGGAACCCGATGCACCGAAAATCCCAGGCGCTCCGAAAGCTGCTCCAGCAGAGCGACGCCGCCTTCGCGATTGCGGCCAAAATGGTGATCATAGCCAATCACGATGGATTTTGCCCGGAGTTTCCCGACCAGCACCTCGGCAACAAACGCTTCCGAGGAATGCCGGGCAAACTCTCGCGTAAAGGGGATCACCACCACCTGGTCAATACGCCCGGCTTCGAACAGTTCCAGCTTTTCCGCCGTGGTGGTCAACAACTGCACCGGCGCATCCGGGGAAACCACCAGGCGAGGATGCGGGTCGAAGGTAACCACGGTAGATTCCCAATGGCGCCGGGACGCTGTTTGTTTAACCTGCTCCAAAATTTCCAGGTGCCCGCGATGACAACCGTCGAAAGTGCCCACGGTAACCACCGAAGGGGGCATATTTTGTAAACCGTCCAGGCTGGTATAAGTCTTCATCGTTCGGCCGTCGCTCCGGAATTCAATTGTTCTTGCAGGGACTCAATGGTCAGGCAATCATCCAGGGAATAATCCCCCACCCGGGTTCGCACCAGGGTTTTGACATAGCCGTGGGTCCCCAGGTCGCGGGCAATGTCCCGGGCAAGCGCCCGGATGTAGGTGCCGCGGCCGCATTCCACGCGAATCTTTATTTCCCCGGGCAAAATTTCCAGAAGTTCGATCGCATAAACCGTTACCATTTTGGTCTTGCGCGGCGTCGGTATGCCCTGGCGAGCCAGGTCATACATCCGCCGGCCCTGGTGTTTGGCCGCAGAATAGGCCGGAATCTCCTGTTCGAATACCCCGATAAATTTTTTCAGGATGGATTGGAGCTGTTCTTCATCAAATTGGGGGACGGGGGATTCCGCCACGATCTTGCCGGTAACATCCAGCGTATCCGTTTCCGCACCGAAGACAATGCCGGCCTGGTACTCTTTGGGCAACGACATCAATTCATCGCTGCGTTTGGTGGCTTTTCCCAGGCAGACCAGCAACACGCCGGTGGCAAAGGGATCCAGCGTACCCGCGTGTCCCACTTTCTTCACCCGGGTCATCCGACGGATTTTATTGACCACATCGAAGGAAGTCCAATCGGGCGGCTTGTTAATGGGAAGCACCAGTCCCTGTTCCGGAAGGCTAAACGCCGCTCTCTGGGTCATCTTTTTTGATTGTTTTAAGGAGTTCATCAATTTTGCGGGCATATTCCATGGTGTCGTCGGGAAAAAAGCGAAGCTCCGGCACAAAGCGCATCTTCAGCTCCGGGGCAATGGTGGAACGGATAAAATTCTTGGCGCGATTAAGCGCCGCCAGAGAGCGATCCTTCTCCTCCTCATCCCCTAAAACGGTGAAGTAGATCGAGGCAATACGCAAATCACCGCTCATTTTTACATGAGTGATGGTTACAAAACCCTTATCCGGGTCTTTAAGTTTGCGATCGATAACGTTGCTGACCAAACCTTGAATTCTATCGGCGACTTTCCGCTGCCGTACACTCATTCCGGACATCTTTATTCCTCTGAATCAGCGCCCTCTCCAGGATGGAAAAGATCAAAGATACTCAAACTGATGATCGATAATCTCCGCGTATTCCTGGGTGTCGAGCACTTTAAAAATCGTATTCATACTTTTTTCTAACATCTTGTAATCACTGCCTACCTGGGCAATTCCTAAACGGGCCCGCTGCCACTTATCCTGAAAATCCACTTCGGCGATGGAAATATTGTATTTATTGGACAACCGATCCTTAATCCTGCGCACGATCATGCGTTTGTCTTTTAATGATACCGCGCCGGGCAGGTAAAGGTCCACTGTCAATACTGCAACAATCATGGCAACTCGGCTTCCTTATACCGCTGCTTGTATCAGGATGATTTTTTATTCTTGCGATCCAGTTTCTGCGCTTCCATCACCGTTTCGTAGGCCTCGACAATGTCGCCGACTTTGATGTCATTATAGTTTTCGATGGTCAACCCGCATTCATAGCCGGATAGCACTTCCCGCACATCTTCTTTAAAACGTTTCAGCGAGGAAAG
>JAJRYW010000627.1 GCA_024275555.1 Calditrichota bacterium
CCAGGCCCGGCAGCGCAGCGAAGAGATCGAGCATCAAATTCGCCAACTGAAGGGCGAGACCGACGAGCTGACCGCGCTGGGAGAAGCCTCGGAACCTGAGGCGGCCGGCGCCCTGGCGGAGAGCAAAGCCGAGCAAATGCAGGAAGAAGTCATTATGGCGGATGAATTTTTCAAAGCCGCCACGCAGGTAAACATCCTGGGTGAACGCATCCAGGATTATGTAAAAAAGAATCCGGATGACGCCACCAAGTTGCTGAAAGTCTGGTTAATGGAAGATGGGGAAGAATAAGCAAGGATAAGCTATGGAACAGTTAAACACCATCACCGGCCCTAAAATAGACACCGCCCAATCCGCGTTAGAGCGAATTGCCATCAAGGATGATAATTTATCCGGGGCGCGCAAAGCCGCGGTTCTGTTAATCTCCATGGATGAAGAAGCCGCCGCGACCATTTTCCAGAATCTGAGCCGCCAGGATGCGCTGAAGATTAGTATGGAGATCGCTAAAATCGATTCGGTGCTTTCCTCGACCATCAACAAGGTAAACCAGGAATTTATGCAGATGGTCAAGGCCCGCGATTACGTGGCCACCGGCGGGATCGAGTTTGCCCAGTCAATTTTAGAAAAAGCCTTTGGCATCCAGGAAGCCAAAGATTTGATTGAAAAAATCCGCAGTTCCATGCAGGTGCGCGGCTTTACCACCTTGCAAAAAGCGGATTCCGGCCAGTTGGTTAACTTTTTAATTAAAGAGCATACCCAGACCATCGCCCTGATTCTCTCTTACCTGAAGCCGGATCAAACCGCCGATGTGCTCTCCGAATTTCCGGAGGAACTGCGGGTGGATGTGGCCTACCGGATTGCTACGCTGGGCAAAATTTCACCTCAATTGCTGAAAGAGGTGGAAACCGTCATCGATTCCCTGGCAGAAAGCGTGATCTCCGAAGATTTGAGCAAGACCGGCGGCGCCCCGGCCCTGGCCGAAATCCTGAACCAGTCCAACAAGATGACCGAGAAAACTATCCTGGCGCACCTGGAAGAAAACGACCCCGAACTGGCCATGGAAGTGAAGAGCCAGATGTTTGTATTTGATGACATTGTCATGATCGACGACCGCGGCATCCAGAAGATTTTGAAAGGCGTCGACAAGAAAGACCTGTCCCTGGCATTGAAAGCTGCCGACGAGAGCGTCAAGGAAAAGATTCTCAAGAACATGTCCGAACGCGCCGCCAACCTGCTCAAAGAGGACCTGGAAGTGATGGGCCCGGTGCGGTTGCGCGAAGTGGAAGAAGCGCAACGCCGCATTATCGATGTCATCAAGCAGCTTGAAGAAGAAGGAGAAATCATCATTACCGGACGGGGTAAAGAAGATGTTGTCATCTCCTAATCGGGTTATCAAAGTAAAACGTCCCATCACCAAAGTTTCCGTTATTCCGACGGATGAATTTCTCCGGTCGAGAACAGCGGAACCGCCGACAGAAGAAATCCGGTCCACTGAATCGGAAAACGACGTCCAGGTGGAAGCGGCAACCCCGCCGGAAAACATCCTCAAGCTGACCGAGGAAGCTTTCCAGCAAGAATTGGATGCAGCTTATCGAAAGGGCTTTTCCGAAGGACAGGAAAAAGGATTTCAGGAAGCGGAGTCGCAATATAGCGAAGCGTTCCAAACCCTGCAAAGCTGGCTCGCTGCTTTAAAGGAGCAGCAGGATGAGCTGATCAGATCCGCAGAAGAACCGCTGCTTAAGTTAACCCTGGCCATGGGTGAAAAAATTCTGGGCGCCCTGGCCCAGTCCCAAAAGGGGCTGATTAAGGTCACTTTAAAAAAGATTATCGGTCAATGCGAAATTGCCGGAAAGATAAAAGTGTTTGTGCATCCCGAGGACCTGGCGGTGGTAGAAAAGCTGGCGCCGGATATTAAGCAGAAATTACCGGACGTCACCGAACTGGCGGTGCTTCCGGAAGGCAACATCTCCCGGGGCGGCTGCATCATGGAAACTTCCCTGGGAAAGCTGGACGCCCGGATCGAGACCCAACTCAAAGAGCTGAACAACAAACTACTTCGCCAGTTCCGGGATATTGACCAAACAGAGCCGTCAGACTTATGAGCATTCCCTTCGCAGAAAAACTCGATTATTTGAGGCACTCCATTCCCGAGCAGGACCTGGTTCGGGTATATGGCAAAGTTACCGATGTGATCGGCCTGCTGATTGAGTCGGTGGGTCCTTCGGCGGCGGTGGGAGACGTCTGCGAAGTGTATCGTCGCCAGGGCCAGGCGCCGCACCTGGCCGAGGTGGTGGGGTTCCGCAAAAACCGGGTGCTCAGTATGCCCCTGGGAGAGATGCACGGCATCGCCCCGGGCAGCGATATTGTGGCCCGCGGAGAACCGTTCAGCACCCGGGTCTCGGAGGAATTACTGGGGCGGGTATTAAACGGCCTGGGAGATCCCATCGACAGCAAAGGGCCGCTCCGCAACAACGAACGCAGGTCGGTCTACCGCACCCCTCCCCACCCTCTCCAGCGACAGCGTATTACCCGGCCCATCTCCACCGGCATCCGGGCCATTGACGGGCTGCTGACCCTGGGCCGGGGCCAACGGGTGGGGATTTTTTCCGGCAGCGGCGTGGGAAAAAGCACCCTGCTGGGGATGATCGCCAAAAACACCAATGCGGACGTCAATGTGATCTCGCTGGTGGGAGAGCGCGGCCGGGAAGTGCGGGATTTTATCGAAAAAGAATTGGGCGAAGAAGGGTTGATGCGTTCGGTGGTGGTGGTGGCCACATCGGATCAACCCGCGTTAGTGCGGGTGAAAGCGGCCCTGGTTGCCACCACCATTGCCGAGTATTTCCGGGATCGCGGCAAGGACGTACTTTTGATGATGGATTCGCTCACCCGGGTTGCTACGGCGTTGCGGGAGATTGGCCTGGCCGTGGGCGAGCCCCCCACCACCCGGGGATACACCCCCTCGGTGTTCGCCTTTTTTCCCCGCTTGCTGGAACGGGCCGGCAACGCCCGCAAAGGCAGCATCACCGGCCTCTACACCGTGCTGGTAGAAGGGGATGACATGAATGAACCGATTGCCGACACCTCCCGGGGGATTCTCGACGGACACATCGTTCTGTCGCGGAAGCTGGCTTCTGCAGGCCACTACCCGGCCATTGACGTCCTGGAAAGCGTCAGCCGGGTGATGAATGATGTCACCGCTCCCGAGCATCGCCAGGCTGCAACGCACTTGCTGGACATCCTGGCCACCTACCGGGAAGCGGAGGATTTGATCAACATCGGCGCCTATGTGAAAGGGAATAATCCCAAAATCGATTACTCGATAAAAAAGATTGCTAAAATTAACCAGTATCTCCGCCAGGATATTTCCGAAAAAGCAACCCTGGAAGAAGCCGTTGCGCAGGTAACCGAAATTATGAGGGATTAAGGTGAAGTCGTTTAAATTCAAATTGCACAAAATACTGGAAGTAAAGGAAATTGAACTGAAACAACGCCAGCGGGAGCTGTCCGGCGTCATGGAGCAGCGCATACAGGCCGAGACTATTCTGCAGGAAATGATGAAACAGGCCGACCAGTTCGTGCAGCGCCTCAAGGAGCAGCAGTTCCGCCGCGCCGGGGAAATTTCCCAGCACTATGATTATTACCACAGCCTCATGGAAGAGATCAAAACCCAGGAGAAGGTGGTGGAGTCTTTTCTGCAAAAGGAAGAGGAGGCCCGCCAAAAACTTTTGGATGCTCAAAAGGAGCAGAAAATTTTGCAGCGCTTAAAAGAGAAGGAATTAGAACGGTATTGGGAAGCCCTGCAAAAAGAGGATCAGGAATTAATTGACGAGTTGGCCGTCCTGGGGTTGGCCCGGCAATAATGCCAGGCGCGGCTGTAGATGTGCCGCTTTTTTGTCGATGATAATCGTGGTGGAAAAAAGGTTTTAAATTAATGAAATATGCACTGATATTTACCGGAACATTTTTAGCCATTCTGACAGCAATGACCTTTCTGGTCCTGCAATTCCAGCCGCCGCCGAATTCACTGGCGCTGGCAGACAGCACCGCAATAGACAGTCTGGCGTCAGACAGCCTGAAGGCCGATTCGCTGTTGCAAGAGTTGCAAGCTAAAGCGGCGCTGGACAGCCTGCTGGAACGCCAGAAATTCCTGATCGACAGCCTGCAAAACGCGCTGGGAGAAAAATCCCGCCAGAGCGAGCAATTCGCCGTGGAGAAATCCCGTTACCAGGAAATGCTGGAAGAAAAGCAGAACCTGGCCTTTGAACAAAAGACCAAGCAAATGGCCAAGATTTACGAGAAGATGAAACCGGAAGAAGCCGCGGCAATTATCGCCAAACTGGACAGCAAGGTTGCCATCAGCATTATATCCAAGATGAAAAAACGTCAGGCGGCCCGGGTAATGGAAGCGCTGGATCCGCAGAAAGCGGTTCTGCTCAGCAAAAAAATGGCCCAACTGTAAACCGCCTCTCCTCTCCCCTGCTCTTATTTCAACAAATTTTTCGCACGTGTGTTGTCCCAAAGGAAATACAAATTCCAAATAGCAAACAGCAAATTCCAAACAAAATCCAAATCCCAAAAGACAAATTCCAAACATTTCTGCCGCAAAGAAATGGTAGTGAAAACATTTGGAATTTGAACCTTGGAAATTAGGATTTATTTGGAATTTGGTAATTGGTATTTGCAGTTGAGACAAAGCCTCACACAAGCGATCCAGCGCCGGAGCACTGCATCAAGATGTGGCGCTCCCGCCGAGCGGTGAATCCTTATACATTTTTTTAATACAATTTAACTTCTGTGTTTTTTTTTGTAATTTATACAGGTTCAATTTGAGGAGAGAGCGCTTCCGGCTGGGAGACCGGAGGCGGCCTGGAACGGAAGCCGCGTAACTAAACATACCAAACTGGCTAAAACAAACTTCGGAATAGAACATAAAGGCAAGATTCCTAATGCCGCATCGGTATGCTTTAAACTTGAGCACAATACTCTTACAATTTAAAGCAAAACCTGTAAGCCATGCATTAGCCCCCTTACATGCGGGCAAGATATAATATTAACCATGGAGGTTGTTATGCTTGCAAAGCGTTTGTATACGGTTGTTTTACTAACCGTTTTAGTTGGTATGGGCAATGGCCTGTTGGCTCAAGATACTACTAATTTTTTTCCTCACCATGTGGGGGATATGTGGGAGTATTATGTACTTTATGACGGGGGAGGATTAGATACTTTACAAGTACTCGTAACCGTCGATTCAGTCGGTCAGGATGGTTTTCATTATTTTGAGCATGAAAGGCGCTTAATAGACCGGGACCCAATTCCGCTTTTTACCTGGTGGGAAAATTTTAGACAGGATAGTTTAAACCAAATATATACCGGCTTGGCTCATTTTTATGATCGGTTGCATTACCGGTTAAATGCGCCTGTTGGAAAATTGTGGATAGTTAAAGATCTTGGTGCTGGTTATGAGATTGCCCGAGTTGAAGACTCCTATCCAGATACGATATTCGGTATACCGACTACTATTAAAGAAATCGGATATTATGCTACCCAGGACACCTCTGACACAACAATTTGGCTTTGGCAATATACCGAGTTGTTAGCGGGCGGATTTGGAACTGTCTTCAGAGGCCAGGGGGAGTTAGAGCTTTTTTATGAACTATTCTTTAAAGGCGCTGTAATTGATGGCGTCGTATATGGCGACACAACTTTAGTAGGAATTGAAAACCCACCTAAGATTGTAATTCCGGAACAATTCCAGCTTTACCAAAACTATCCCAACCCATTTAACCCCACAACCACAATCCCCTTTATTCTGAATCGTTCCGGAATAGTAACCTTGACTATTTATGATCTGACTGGAAAGGAGGTGATAAGACTTATAGACGATCAGTTTTTTGCCGCCGGAGAATATGCAGTGCAGTGGAACGGGGAAAACGAACAGGGAAGCGAAACCGCCAGCGGGGTGTACTTTTATCAAATAATTGTTGGTCAACAACGGCTTACCCGTAGCATGTTGTTGACCCGGTAACCATTTTTCAAATCTGACGCAAGTAATTGACAGGTCACTCTCGATGAGGGCATAATCATGTTTATCAAGATGCTAGTTGGAAGTATTCTTTGTATTTCTTTACTGGTTGCACAGTCATTACAGGTAACCTCTGTATTCCCGCCTCCCAATAGCAACTCGGCTTCCTCAAACACTCAAATTCAAATCGATTTTAACCTTCCGGTTGATACTGTTGGGCTTAAACAACAATTGGTTGTATTAGGGAGTATGAGAGCGTTATATGATTTTGACATAACCATAGATGCCGATTTACAGCACCTCATTTTACATCCCGCTATACCCTTTCTGATTGGTGAAATTGTTCAAGTCACTGTTCGTTCAACCCTCTTCGGAAGTAGCGGTGAAAACTTTGATGGATTTAATTGGAATTTTAGAATTCAACCGACATTAAGCACTTCTCCAAACTTTTCTTCACCTATAATCTATTCGCAATTTCCCTCTCTAAATATAATTCCTGCTGATATAAATGATGACGGTGCAATTGACCTCATTTTATCAGATCCCAGCATCACCCATATTCTGGTTAACGACGGAATGGGAAATTTCTCATTGCACCAGAATCTGCCCGGGGCGTTCACGAACAAGATTTGGATGCTTGATGGAGATTTGGATGACAAAAGAGACCTTGTTTTAGTCTCCGACGTCTACGAACAAGCAAATGACGGTTTTTTTTACTACGACTCCACATTACAACCGGTCAATTCAGATATGAATAATGATGGATTCCCCGATCTTGTTTTCTTAAACAATATATTTTCTTCGGATTCTCTATATTATATCGGAATCCGTATAAATGATGGAACAGGTGGTTTAAGCAATCAAGTTGACACCATTGTAGTAGATAGCAATATAGGTGATCTGACTGTTGGTGACTTTAACAATGATGGAATAGCGGATATCGCCTACTACACTTCCATCTTTGCCATCCCCGGAGGTGTCGGAGGGCATAACTCCCTGAGAGTGGTTTACATGGCCAGCAATGGAGACACCTTATACCGCAACATTTATAATGAAGCAAGTTTCCCCAGCGGCGACCCGGGCATGGGGTTTCGTATTCTTAGCGCAGATTTTAACAACGATGGGTTTGCCGATATTCTATTACAGACAAATTTTGAAGATTTAGTCATATTTAATGACACACATGGGGGATTTCTGACTATGAACCCGGAATATATCTCCAGCGGCGATCTTTACCATTGGTCTACCATTGGTGATATAACCGGCGACAGTTGGCTGGACTTAGTAAGTAACTTTGACATAAGTATTGTAGAAAAATCATCGACGGTTTATTTCAAAAATGAGGCGGGACAATTTGCCGCAGGGGTGGAGATTTACCAGGAAGACCCGGGTACCGTATATACTTCTGTCATAGCCGATTTTAACGGAGATGGCGCCCAGGACATTGCCACTACCTGGTTCAACGGGCTGTACATTCATTTTAACAGAAACGTACAGGGTGTAGATGCTTCTCCGGCTTCGGTTCCCCGGCAATTTACGCTGTACCAAAATTTTCCCAATCCCTTTAACGGGAATACAATTATTCCTTTTTATCTCTCCACTAGTGGATTTGTTAACAGTGCAATCTATGACCTTAACGGAAGGGAGGTGGTAAAATTTCGGCGGCAATGGTTCCCGGTTGGCGAAAACCAGCTAAGATGGGATGGAACAAACCAAACCGGAAAGGAGGTGAGCAGCGGTATTTATTTATGGAAATTTGAGTTTAGAGGTATAAGCAAGACCATTAAAATTGTTTTATTGCGTTAACGAAAGCGAGGTGATTTATGAAAACTAAATATTTTGCTTTGTATTATCTTCTGCTGATGACTTTTGCGGTCAAAGCACAGGTTACAGATACCGTATCAATCTGTGCTACTGATCCCGAAGAATATGCAGTTGATAATGTTGGTGTCTTACAAGAAACCACCTGGACGCTTAAGGTGCTTTTAGTGGAGTTCTCAGACGTAAAACACCGGAATCCTGTGAATCACGGATTACCAGCATATACTCTTCAGGATTGGAATAACTTGTTTTTTTCTGAATTTACCTACATAACCGGACCGGATGGAAAAAATGCTTACGGAAGTATGCGTGATTTCTACTATTTAATGTCCGATGGAGAATTTACGTTAAGCGGTTTCATTGTAAACAGAGACGACAATCAAGATGGGATTCCAGATTGGATTACATTGCAAAACACCAAAGAATACTATGATACGCACAGTTTTTCTGTATTTCGTAGCGATGCGAAAAACGCCGCTCAATCCGCCGGTCTTGATATTGCGACAAATACAACCACAAAACTCGCAATTATCTATGCCGGACATACCTATAGAGATTACTCTGGGCTAAACCCTCGCAAAGTCGGGAACGATTACATTATGGGTGAACGTTTTGCACTTGGGCCACCATACCGTCAAGAGCGCTCAGACGCAATTTTTGCGGGAATCGGTATTCACGCTCACGAATTTGGTCACTTGTTAGGGTGGCCAGATACCGGCGGCAACCCATGGGGAAGTCGTGGGTGGGATCTAATGAACGGTAGTCCCATTTTCCCCATTACCAGCGGTGTTCCGAATAACAAAGCGGCCACAGCCCCGGCGCCTCCAAATCCTAAAATGCGATATGACCGCGGATGGATTACCTATGTCGAGATTACTTCCGACGTGACTTTTTCGGCAGATTACGATTTAAAAGACCCGGAAGTGTTTCGTATAAAAGACAGCAGTGACCCGTCTCGATACTTTCTGATTGAAAACCGGAACTTTGAAGCGACTATGGATTTCAATGGTACCCAAATATGGGACTACAACCACTGGTTGCCCTGGGCAGACTTCCAAGCATCTCCAACTGGAATACCTAATCAAGGTTTACTCATTTGGGCTCATAAGAAATACAATAATGACCCCAGTTGGGCCTACATTATTCAGGCTGACGGGTTTAATAATGTAAATCATCCTCATAATTCCCGCGATCCCGAGGGGACTCTCTCTCCCTATGCAGATAGCGGCGATCCTTTTCCCGGGGTTCATGGCGTAAAAGTAATTTCGCCCTGATCGTTTCCTGCAACTTTAGATATCGGCCCCAGTCCCAGTACCCGCCCGGCCCAGAACGTTGCTGTGGAAATCACAGAAATGGGTACAAATTACATTACCGTAGACTTGTATTACCAAAACCCGGTAAATGCTTCCCCAGCTATGCCAAGATTCCTGACCGTTTCTACCAGCAATAACAATCATCCCTTGCTAACATGGGAAGCCAATACCGAACCGGATTTAGGCGAATACCGCATCTACAAAAACCGGGACGGCTCAGGATGGTTCCTGTTAGGCGCCACCGATGATATGCCGTTATACGAAGATGTTACCGAAACAATCACTGGTTTCTCAACGCCGATTACCGTAGAGTACAAAGTGACCGCCGTGGATAACACGGAGAAAGAGTCTGCATACAGCAATGTCGCATCAATCGAGGTGCAGGGGAAACTCTCTAAAGGCGGAAACAATAACGGGGAAATTCCTACACTGCCGGGGCAGTTTACGGTCTATCCCAATTATCCTAACCCCTTTAATCCGCAAACCACCATCCGCTTTTACCTGCCGGAACAGGAATCGCTAAAAATCACCGTCTACAATGCGCAGGGTTCGGAAGTCGGTATTATCCTAAGAGACCGTTTAAACGCCGGTTATCACGAGATTCCCTTTGAGGCCTCTCGGCTTTCCAGCGGCGTGTATTTCTACAAAGTTCAGGCAGGATCACACAGTGCGGTAAAGAAAATGATGCTTCTAAAATAAACTGCCTGCCTTCTTGAGAATTTGCTTCGGCGACCAACCACAGCACCCCAATCCGGCAGGCAAAAAATGGCCCCGGCTGGGAATATTCCCACCGGGGTTGTTAATATAAACGGGGATGAGGGAAAAATCAAACCGGAAAAGCACCCTGCGGGGGAAATCCCAAATAACAAATAACAAACAATATCCAAATCTCAAAAGACAAGCACCAAACATTTCCGCCGCAAAGAGATGGTAGTGAAAACGTTTGGAATTTGAACCTTGGAAATTGGGGTTTATTTGGAATTTGGTAATTGGTAATTGGTAATTGGTAATTGCAGTTGAGACAAAGCCTCACACAAGCAATCCAGCGCCGGAGCACTGGATTGAGTAGGTTAACCCTTCGTGTCATTCGTGCCCTTCGTGGATAATTAACGTTTGGAAATTGAACATTGGAAATTGAGATTTATTTGTGATTTGGGTTTTGATATTTGGAATCTGTGGTTGAGGCAGAGCCTCACATAAGCAATCCAGCGCGGAGCACTGGATTGAGTAGGAATTCCAAACATTTCCGCCGCAAAGAGATGGTAGTGAAAACGTTTGGAAATTGAACATTGGAAATTGGGATTTATTTGGAATTTGCAGTTGAGACAGAGCCACGGATGTGCAATCCAGCGTAGAGCACTGGATTGAGTAGGTTAACCCTTCGTGTCATTCGCGCCCTTCGTGGAAAATTAACGTTTGGAAGTTGGCATTTTGCAACGCTACAGATATACGGAGTTTAAATAGATTCCTTATTTCTTCGCGGCCTCCGCGGCTTTGCGGCACGATTTAACCACCGAAATTTCAAGTTTAATCCGTTAAAATCGCCCCAAAGGAGGAACGCCCCGACAGTGCGAACACTCCCGGGGCGTTTTAGAGGTGAGGTCTTTTTGGTCTAATTCATTGGGATTGAATGTGCATCGCCATTTCTGATGGATGCAGCGCTCGAACGCCCTCCCAGCCGGAAGTGTTCAATAAGTTGTCGGAGGTGCCGGGTCAACTCGCTTAGAGTATCTGATGTTCCGGCTAACTCCCCGGTGGCGCTGGAGACCTGGTTGGCCACATGAGAAATCCGCTCCATGTTGTGGGAAATTTCTTCAGCAGCACTGGATTGCTGATGACTGGCTGCGGCAATCTGATTAATACGTTCCACAATATGCGACACCGAGGAGATGATCTCCGAGAGACTTACCGAAGCGTTGTCGGCCAACTTCATCCCGTTTTCTACCTGGGAGGTGCCTTCGTTCATGGATCTTACCACCAACTTGGTTTCGCCCTGAATCCGCTTGATCATCTCGCCGATTTCTTTGGTTGCCGAGGTGGTGCGTTCGGCTAATTTCCGAACTTCATCAGCCACAACCGCAAACCCGCGTCCCTGCTCGCCGGCCCGGGCCGCTTCAATCGCGGCATTCAAAGCCAGCAGGTTGGTCTGATCGGCAATGTCATCGATCACCTGGATAATCTCTCCGATTTGCTGACTGGATTGGCCCAGGGTGTTTACCGTCTCGGCCGATTTTTTGACAATTTTGGCGATGGACTGCATTCCCCGCAGGGTATCCTGGAAAGCGGTCTCTCCTTTGCTGGCCAATTCCGAAGTCTTTGCAGCAATTTCGGCCGCTTCGGCAGCGCTGCGGGAAGATTCCAAAATGGTTTCCGACATCTCTTCTATTGAAGAAACTACTTCATTGGTTTGATCGGCTTGTTCAGTAGCCCCGGCGGATAACCCGCCGGCCGACTGGGCAATGCTCTCGGCCGCCGAGGAAACCGATTCGGTAGCATGGTGCACTTCCCCGATCAGGGTGCGCAAATCAACAATCATACGGTTGATTTTCTTCATCAGATTTCCGACGGCGTCATCCTGCTCGATGGCCAGTTGCAGGCTTAAATCTCCGTTGGTTACCGCGGAAATCACCTCTTCAATTTTCTCGAATTGGGCGTGCAGGTAGCGCTGTTCTTCCTGCGCCTGTTTTTGGAGAATCTCGGACTTTTCCCGCGCCTTTTGGGCGGCTTCACTCTCCAAACGCAGTTTTTCCAGAAATTCTTTGCTGTTGGCGACCATACCGTTAAAAGCGTCTATCAGCAGTCCCACCTCATCGGATTTAGTAGAGAGCACATGCACATCGTAATCGCCGGCCGCCACTTTATGAGCAGCGCGGTTCAATTCTTCCACCGGTTTGATAATCATTTGATTGACCCTGACAATAGCGCCCAGGCCAAACATCAGAAAAATAACCGCCCCGAAAATGGTGATCAAAATACTGGTGCGTTGTTGGGATTTCAGACTGCCGGCGGGCATGGACACCATAATATAGCCTTCGTCATCGCCGGTTTCTCCATTGCGGATATTCTGAACAGAGACAAGCACCGGCTCTCCGGAGACCGTTTCACTCCAGTAAAGTCCTACCTCCATATTATTGCGCAGGACTTTTGGCAGACGAATTTGAGTTAATCCCTCGCTGACAAATAATTCGCCCTGTCTGCTGTAAAATGCGCCGGCATTGGCGTTCCCGGTAGCAATAAGCTGCTTAAGATTCTCTTTAAGCCCCGCTTTATCTTCCATCAGCAGGCTGTAGAGGGATTGCACTCCAACCGTCTGGGCTAACAGTTCTGCTCTTTTTTCGAATTCCGCTTCTACCCGGCCCATCGAGTACCAGCTATAAGACGTAAAGAGGGCGCTGCAAAAGATTACGGCGACGATTGTCGAGACAATAAACTTTTTACGGATACTTAACCCTGAAAACGATCTTTGCAAATCCATCTCCCAATCCCTTTTGTTATATCCTTAATTCTGAGCAAAAAACTCTGTATTCGGCAAATACTTCTCCGGCACTTCGATCGACAGGGCCTTGGCTGTTTGGGGGTTGACAATCAGCTTGGTCTTGCCGGCTACTTTCTGTATGGTCAAACAGGCGCCCTTGCTTACCCAATCCACATTGGGCGCCAACAGGGGCACTTTACTGATCACGCTGTTTTGAATCAGGAACTTTTTCCCCACTGAACTGCCGACCACGTTATCTTCTTACAAGGCCCACAAAATCTGGATATGGTGGTTAGCGGTCAAATTTTTAAATTCGGGGGAAATATCTTTTAATGAATTGACGTTGGCAATTACCACTTTTACTCCCAGGGAGGCCGAAGCCCGTTCAATCTTGGGAAGGAGCGCTGCTTTATCAATCACCCCTTCGTTCCAGATCAGCCCAACCGTGGTCAGGTTCGGCACTAATTCTTTCATCATATAAAGCTGCTGCATAAAGCTGGCTTTACCTACATCCGCCCGGGGGAGTTGGTAACTTAAAAAAAACACCATCACAAACGCCGTGAGGAACATCCCTGTTCGTTTCATACCTAAAATCCTCCGATTAGCCATTCAGTTGCTTAACACTTGCTTATCGCTTAAACACAAGGAGGCCGAAGCAGAAATCTCCGGTGAGAAAAATGATTGGGGAGAATAAAAAGAGAACACATTCTACCTCCTTGTTTTAAACACAACCGTTCCTGGTTGCCTCACAAAATACAGGTAGTTTAGGTTTCGGCAGATCATCCAATCAGCTTTAAAAAGAATATCGAATCTTCCGATTAAAATGTGGGATGAGATTAGCGCTCTGCTAAAAACAGCTCACCTATCCTTAATTTATGCCCATCACACGTTAAACTTAACTTGACGAGGAACGCCGCTGATTGGGCAGATTTCTGCAGAGAAGATTTTTAGATATCCTGAATTTTTGGCGCTGCTAATCTCTCTCCCCGCTTTTCCCGCTTTTCTCTCACAATCGGGACGACCGGAGGATGTAAGCGCACCGGCTCTTTTCGTTTTTATTGACCCGTGAATTAGTATGAAAATGAAATTGTTTAAATATGATGAACGAGTTTCCCACAGCGGGACAATTAAATTGGGCGTATTTGTGTAGCCGGACAGTTATCAAGTGAAATTTCCCCACCCCGGCCCTCTCCGAAATCGGGGAGGGAGGCCGGTTTCCCCTCCCGGCCAGCCGGGAGGGATTAAGGGGGGACATTGCTATTGCATAAAGGCAACGACACAAATACATTTCATTTTTTCGGAGACGAATTTACGTCTCAATAAAACAAGTTTCTGAGTTTATCCGCGTCGAGTTTTCAAGTCGTGATTCACATCATATATATAAACCGTCTCCGCCGGAAAAAAGGCGCTACAGCCGCCGGTCTTTTTCATCGAACCGCATCATTGCCCAGCACGCCGGCTATGAACAGTGAGGTTGAATCTTTCTGCAAATTGATTTTCCACAAAACAGTTTTGATTAAAGTTCACCGGACAAGGAGCGATGATATTAGCTGTAATTAGTTCAGGACGAACAACCCAAAGGTGAACCGGATGTTCACGATGCTTGACATCATATCCAAATTATCCTCCCAGCAATCCCCGGGAAACCAAGCCGGGCCGCCATCACAGGCTTCCCTGGTTCAGAACTTCCGGCAAACCTTGCGGCGCCTGCTTTCCGGTTCATCGAACACTCCGGCCGCCCGCGGCAGCAATAGTGTAGCCGCGGGAACAGACGCCGCCCACACGCCGGGCATATCCATCCCGGGCGGCAATGAGACTCTTCCTGCAAACCGGGCTTCTTCCTTCAGCTTGCCGGGCCAAACAGGCGTAACGATCAAACACTTGGATGAGCTTAACTCGGCGAATCGGCAGAGCACTCCGGAAACCGGGCAGAATACGGTAATCAATAATAATTTGGAAAACCATGCAATACTCAATAGCTCTTTGGGAGAACCGCGCTTCTTAGAAACACCAGGAGTTGGGAGCAAGGGAGAGGGATCTCCCGACAAAGGGAGGAAGAGCTTTTGGGAAAAAGTTCTTCCCCCTGTTTTTATTCCCTTTGGCGGCCAGATAGCGGCGCAGAATCTCCTAATTCCCGGCACATCTCCCCGGCCCCCTGCTGAGGCGGGTGGAATAAACAAAGCGAATATAGTCGCAATGCCTGCGCAAGCAAGCGTTCCGGGACCGGTAATTCCCGAGGGGCCTGCTCCGCAACCGAAAAATTTGCTGACGGGTCGCATCTTGCTCCCGGATGGAGCATTTCCCCAGCCGCCGGTAAACGGTGTAAATTCCGGCGGTATACAGATTTCCGGACTGCCTGAGAGTGCGCCCCTCACTGCTTCGGCCGCGAGCGCCATAAATGAGTTGGCGGCCCAGATGGAAACGGTGTCGGGCGTCGGACCGGCGGAAAAGACCATCGACATGAACCGGCGTGAACATGCCCCCGGTCAGCAACGGCAGCCTTCGCAGCCAGCCGATACGACACCCCCTACCAGCCGGGAGCTGCCAAACAGCCCACAGCCGGCGGCCCCCGGGCAACCCCGGGAACAACTGACCCCGGCCGGCAATCTTAAAGGCGCCTTCGCCGCCAATAACCCGGTGCAGCGGGAACCTTTGCCGGCCGCTTTTGCGCAAACAGGGCCGGCCTCCCCCGGTCAGGTAGCGGAGACCGCTTCTCGGCCCGGCACAACAGCAGCACCAATCACTTTGGAAGAAGGGAGCATAACCGGAAACCCGCAGCCCTTCGGAAACCTGATCAAATTTTCCAGCCGGTTTACTGATGCTTCCCAGCCGCCGGATATCAACCAGCCGGCCCCGGGGATAAAACCCGCCGGAGAAAGAGCAGCAACTCCCATAGAAACATTGCCGGCGGAAACTTCACGGGATAAAGCGCCCGTCAAACACTCCCAACCGACGCCGGTTAATCCCGCACAACGGGGAGATGCTCCCGCCGCGGCGGAAACGCCCGCCTTTACCGCCGGGAATACTGATCTGAACAGCACCGGCAAACCGGGAGCAGACCAGGCTGTTCAAACCGATTTACCCGGGCTTGCTCCGGAAACAACCGAGCTCAATTTTAATCAGACAAAACCGGTTAAAAACGGCCTCCAGGAATCCACGGTAAGAAACGCCCCGGTTTCCGCAGAGACAAGTTCCGGCAACCCCGGTGCACAGAACGACAACAGTTTCACCAGCCAAAATCAGCAAGAAAGAGGTGCGGAGAAAATGCCCGCAGCGGAAGCGCGGAAGCCGGCTTCCGGCGAGGTAAATTTCCCCACAGAACCGTTTTTGACCGCACAGCGCGCCCGGGCGGTTTCCCAACCGGCCCCGGAAAACAACCTTACAGCAGAAACAGTTGTTGTGCAACCTCGGCCGGACAGCCCGACCGGCGAGGCAACCGTTCTGCCGGCATTGGGGAAAGCCGTTTCATTGAACAGCGCTGTCTCGAACACCCACATTCCAACCGCTGCGGCTCCGCTGATGACGGCCGAGCAATTGGAACTTGCCAAAGCCGATCAATGGCCGGGGAAATTAGCCTCGTTGCTCCAGCGCCAGTTCCAGGGGGTTGTCAGCTCCGCAAACGGCGGAAGCCAGGAAGTTTACCTGCGTCTCTGGCCGGAGCAACTCGGTTTCCTGCGTATCC